>JAFZOC010000334.1 GCA_017550765.1 Oscillospiraceae bacterium | reverse complement strand
CCGCAAGTGCGAGGAGGCCTGCACCCGGGGCGACGTGGACCGGGCCGTGGCCATCGACGAGGTCAAGAAATTCATCGCCGACCGGGAGCTGAGCCGGGATACCCGCTTCGTGCCCAAGAAGCTCTACGACTACAGCGACAAGAAGGTGGCCGTCATCGGCGCCGGCCCCGCCGGGCTGAGCTGCGCTTACTTCCTGGCCGCCGACAATTACCGGGTCACCGTGTTCGAGAAAAACGAGCAGCCCGGCGGCATGCTGCGCTACGGCATCCCCAGCTTCCGCCTGGAGAAGACCGTGCTGGACGCCGAGATCGACGTGCTCAAGGAGCTGGGCGTCATCTTCCGCTGCGGCGTGGAGATCGGCAGGGACGTCACCGTCCAGCAGCTGCGCGAGCAGGGCTTCGAGGCCATCTATCTGGCCATCGGCGCGCAGAAGGCCGCGCCCCTTGGCATCCCCGGCGAGGAGCTGAAGGGCGTCTACGGCGGGATCGAGTTTTTGCGTGAGGTCAACTCCGGCGCCCGTCCTGCCATCGGCAAAAAGGTGGTCGTGATCGGCGGCGGCAACGTGGCCATGGACGTGGCCCGCACCGCCCTGCGCCTGGGCGCCCAGGTCACCGTGGCCTACCGCCGCAGAGAGGCCGACATGCCCGCCGACCCCGCCGAGGTGGCCGAGGCCAGGGAAGAGGGCGTGAAGTTCCTCTTCGAACACAAGCCCGTGGAGATCGAGGGCAAGAACGGCAAGGTCAGCGCGCTCCTCTGCGAGGGCGGCAAGGAAGTCAAGTGCGACGCGATCCTGGCCGCCATCGGCCAGCGCATCGACCTGGGCGGCCTGGACCTGGGCGAGGTGGAAGTGGACGCCAAGGGCCGCGTGATCGCCGACCCCGTCACCTTCCAGACCAGCCAGAAGGACATCTTCGTGGGCGGCGACGCCTACACCGGCCCCAAGTTCGCCATCGACGCCATCGCCCAGGGCAAGCAGGCTGCGATCTCCATCCACCGTTTCGTCCAGCCCGGTCAGAGCCTGGTCATCGGCCGCGACCGGCTGACTTACCGCGCCTTCGACAAGGAGAACGTGGACTTCGACAGCGTCCGCCGCGTCGCCGCCTCCGCCGGCCGTCAGGTCCCCGGCAAGGACGAGGGCAAGGCCAAGACCTTCCGGGACGACCGCCGCACCTTCACCGAGGAGCAGTTGAAGGCCGAGACCGCCCGCTGCCTGGGCTGCGGCGCCAGCTTCGTGGATCCGAACAAGTGCCTGGGCTGCGGCGTGTGCACCACCCGCTGCAAGTTCGACGCGATCCATCTCAGGAAGCGCACTTTCCAGGAGAGCATCGAGTACACCGACCGGCCCAGGGTGCTGCCCCAGTTCGCCGCCGACCGGGCCCGGAAGATCCAGGTCCGCCAGCTGAAGGAGAAGCGCGAGCAGGGCAAGGCCTGACGCGCGGATCGGCGATCGAAAGCGGGCACGAGCAGATCGAACGCAGAAAAAGCAAAAAGACAGGTCCCCCGCCCGTGGTCGGGCGGGGGACCTGTTTTTTGGGGGACGCGGATCGCGGCGTCAGACCCCATGGATCTATTCGGCATCCCCTGCGTCGCCGAACAGGGCATAGGAGTCTACCCGATACCTTTCGGGGAAGGCGTCTTCATAAAGCTGACGGTATTCTTCGATAGTATGAAAGGTAGCGTTCGAAGCGGCTCCGCCTGTGCAAGCCGTATATAAAGAAGCAAAACGGCTCATTTCATCACGTGATAAATACTTGCCTTCAGGATACTCCAAAAAAAACTTAAACAGCTCAGAGGGTGCCAAAAAGACCAGATCCTCCAAAGAGGGGTGTTCATAAAAGCATTCCACGACCTCATTTTCAATTCTACTGCCATATAGGACCACCGCAGAAAGGATCAGATCTCCGGTATAGATATCGTAAAAATTCGAATACCAGTCCTCATCCTCTACGATGTATTCAACTAGCACCGGGATCATTTTAATCTCACCGTCATTTGTTTGATAACGGAGGACCAGTATATCACCCAGAGAGATCTGATCTTCAAATTCGATCCTTTCCCTGGCAAAGGGCGGTATCGTCGACGTCGATCGCGGCGGGGGCGCGGGCACGGGCACGGGCTCGGGTGCTGGCGTATCGAGCGGGTAGTAGGACACAGTTATGCTTCCTCCATATTCGCGCACGACGATCCAGACCTCTTTTCCCGGTTCGATGGAGAGATCGTCAGTCTGGACCCTGCCGCCGTTGGCGTTGACGGTGAGTGTGCTGGCCCAGGCGGGGATCTGGAAGGTAAACCAGTCCTCATCGGGCTCCATGGGCTCGTCTGGCCAGGCGTCGAACACATCATGTCCGTCGGTCCAGGCCCGGACGCAGGGCTCCTGCCAGAACTCAGGAACGATGACGTGGGCAAAGACCATACCCGGCTCCGGCGTCAACGCGGGCGCGGGAGTTGGCGCCTCGATCTCTTGATAAGAGATAGACGCGATGCCGTATGAGTCCACGACGATCCAGACCTCTCGGCCCGGATCGATGGAGAGATCGGCGGTCTGGACGCTGCCGCCGTTGGCGTTGACGATGAAATAGCTGGTCCAGGCGGGGATCTGGATGGTATACCAGTCCCCGTCGGGCTCCATAGGCTCGCCGGGCCAGGCGTCGAACACATCATGCCCGTCGGCCCAGGCCCAGGCGCCGGGCTCCTGCCAGGACTCGGGGACGACGGCGTGGACATAGACCATATCCGACTCCGGTGTGGGCTCTGGTGTCGGTCCTGGTGTCGGTCCTGGCGTGGGCTCCGGGGTGGGGGCGGGCTCCGCCGTGGCCTCGGAGGCCGCGCTGGGCGCGGCTCCCTCCGCGGGCGCGCCCCCGCAGGCGGCCAGAAGGACGGAAAGGGCAAGCAGGATGGCCGTCAGCGCGACGGAGATCCCGGCGGTCGGGGCGTATCTCTGTGAACGCATATCGTTCCTCCTTTGATAGGCGGATCCGTGGACTTGTCGGCGGAGAGCCAAAGCAGGCTCGCCAGGGGACGTCGGCCATCACAGACGACGTCCCCTTGTGTTCCGCCCAAAAACGCAAGGCTGAGAACGCATCACACGCGGATGCTCTCCAGCAGAGCCTCCACGTTCGTGGCCAGGTCCTTCAGGGCGCCGGGCTCGAAGGGGGAGGGGAAGCCGGCCTCCGCCAGCAGGTCGGTCCAGACCTTCTCGCCGCCCTGCTTCGAGAGACGCAGGTAGCGGGCGAAGGCGTCGTCGTAGTCCTTCCGGCTGGCCAGCAGGAACTGGAAGGCCGCCGTCTGGGCCAGGCAGTAGTCGATGTAGTAGAAGGGGCTCTCGTAGATGTGCATCTGATACTGCCAGCGGGTGCCCTT
>JAFZOC010000333.1 GCA_017550765.1 Oscillospiraceae bacterium | reverse complement strand
TTTGGAAGAACGGGGCCTGACACAGGACAGGTCAGGCCCCGTTCTCAAAACGCGGCGCTCGGGATGCCAGATCGCCTCAGCAGAGCCCGTAGTCCTCCGCCAGCTCCCGGAAGGCGGGCATGGAGCGGCGGATCTGCTCGGCGGAGACGCAGTAGGCGATGCGCACGTAGCCGGGCACGCCGAAGTCGTCGCTGGGCACCAGCAGCAGCTCGTACTTCTTGGCCCGCTCGGCGAAGGCCTTGGCGTCGGGCTCCGGCGTCTTCACGAAGAGATAGAAGGCGCCGTCGGGATACACGCAGTCATAGCCCAGCTCTTTCAGACCGTTGTAGAGCAGGTCCCGGTTCTCCTTGTACATGTTGATGTCCGAGGTCTTGTCGATGCACTTCTCGATGACCCGCTGCATCAGACTGGGGGCGTTGACGAAGCCGCAGACGCGCCCGCCGCCGCAGATCGCGGCGAAGACGGTGGCGGCGTCCTGCATCCGGGCGCTGACGGCCAGGTAGCCGATGCGCTCGCCGGGCAGGGACAGGCTCTTGCTGTAGGAGTAGTCCAGGATGGCGTTGTCGTAGTAGTGCAGCACGCAGGGGACCTTCTGCCCGTCGTAGACCAGCTCGCGGTAGGGCTCGTCGGAGATCAGGTAGATCGGGTGGCCGTAGCGCAGCTCTGCCTCGTGGAGGATGCCGGTGAGCTCTTTCAGGCTCTCCTCGGACAGCACCACGCCGGAGGGATTGTTGGGGGTGTTGACGATGACGACCTTGGTCTTCTCGCTGAGGGCGCCGCGCAGGGCCGCCAGATCCGGCTGGAGGCCGGCGGCGGGGGGCACGGTGACCAGTCTGCCGCCCACGCCCTCGGTGAACATACGGTACTCGGGGAAGAAGGGCGCGAAGGCGACGACCTCCTCACCGGGGAGCAGCAGGGCGTGCATGCAGATGGCGAGACCTGCGGCCGCGCCGCAGGTGACGTAGATCAGGTCCTCCCGGGCGGGCAGGCCGAAGCGTTCCTGCAGGTCCCTGGCGATCGTCTTGCGCAGGCCGGGAAGGCCCGGCGCGGGGGTGTAGCCGTGGAGCGAGGTGCTGTCCAGCGCCAGCAGCTCCCGGATCGCCTCCTCCACGCAGGGGGGCGCGGGGACGCTGGGGTTGCCGAGACTGAAGTCGAAAACATTGTCCGCGCCGATCTCCGCTTTGCGCTGGCTGCCGTAGGCGAACAGTTCCCGGATGCAGCTCTTGCTCAGGCCGAAGCCCAGAATGGTCTGTGGAAGCATGTCGATATGTTCTCCCTTTCCTTGTTTTTCAAGTCGCTCATCTCATTATACGTCCGGGGCGGACAAATGGCAAGGCCTTTGTGCGATCTCATATATCTATGAAAAAAATGATGCATTGGATAGTTGACTTTGAACAAAAAATAAGATATCCTTCTAATAATGGAAAGAAAAGGGAATTGTTCGGGACAAAGGGAGCGCAAGACAGGAGGCGTCAGTGAGAAGAACGATCGCAGTCTCCGGCAGGACGGAACTTGCCGGCAACCATACCGACCATCAGAACGGCCGGATCCTGGCCTCTACCATCCAGATGGGCCTGAGCGCCCGGGTCGAGCCCAATGACAGCGGCCGCATGCGGATCAAGACCCAGGCCTATGGCCAGCTGGAAGTGAGACTGGACCAGCTGAGCGTGCGCCCGCGGGAGTTCGGCAGGCCGGAAGCCCTGATGCGGGGCGTAGCGGCTGCTTACCGCGACCTGGGCCTCTCCGTCGGCGGCTTCGATGCGGACCTGCGCAGCACGCTGCCGGTGGGCGTGGGCCTCTCCTCCTCCGCCGCCTTCTCGGTGCTGGTGGGCCGCATCCTCAGCGAGCTCTGCAACGGCGGGAAGGTGGATCCCCTGGTGATCGCCCGGGCCGGCCAGCAGGCGGAGAATCGCTTCTTCGGCAAGCCCTGCGGGCTCATGAGCCAGCTGGTCTGCGCCATCGGCCACACGGTGTATGTGGACTTCAAGACCATGGAGATCCAGCGCCTGGAGGTGGAACTGGACGCTATGGGCCTCACCCTCTGCCTCACGGACACCGGCGGCAGCCACGCGGGCCTGGACACCTCCTATGCCCGCATCCCGGCGGACATGACCTATATCGCCAACCTCTTCGACAAGGGCGTCCTGGCGGACGTGGATCCGGCGGCCTTCTGGGCCAAGGGCTGGGACGCGTCCGACCGGCCGGTCCGCCGCGCCATGCACTTTTTCGGAGAGAACGAGCGGGTCCCTCTCATGCGGGACGCCCTGCAGCGGGGCGACGGGGAGACCTATATGCGTCTGATGAACGAGTCCGGCCGCTCCTCGGAGACCCTGCTGAACAACATCGTCACCAGCGCCACCGGCGACACCAAGCTGGCCCAGGGGCTGGAGCGCAGCGCCCAGCTGCTGGAGGGCAAGGGCGCCTGGCGCGTCCACGGCGGCGGCTTTGCCGGCTGCGTCCAGGCGATGATGCCCAGCGACTTCTTCGAGACCTACAAGGCCGAGATGGAGAAGAGCTTCGGCGCGGGCAGCTGCCGGGAGATCCGGCTGGCCTGACCGAACGGGCTGGCCGGGCCGCGCACACAGCGTACCGGGAGCCCGCCGCGCACGGACAGCTCCGCCCGGAGGGATACGGACAGATACGAAAAGCGCTCTGCCGCAGTGCGGCAGAGCGTTTTTGCGTCCCGGGACGGTCAGTCGGAGAGGCGGCCGTGCTCGGGGACATAGACCGCGTCGGGGTCGTAGAGACTGATGAACTCCTCCAGGCACAGCTGGTGCTCGGTGATGTACTTGGCGGCCGCCACGCCCACATAGCGGAAGTGCGCGTGGCGGCAGGGGACGCCGTACCAGTAGGCCTTGTCCGCGGGATAGCGCAGGATGAAGCCGTAGTCGGGGGCGTTGGCCAGCAGCCAGGCATAGAGCTCGGACTCCACGATCTCGGGGTCCTCGAACTCGTCGTAGCTGAGCTGGTGGTCTTTCTGATCGGTCAGATCCACACAGAGGCCGGTCTGGTGCTCGTTGGCGCCCAGGGGCAGGAAGTCCTTCACCGTGGCGATGGGGTCTCCGCCGTGGGCGGCCAGGTTCCAGGTGTAGTGGTTGAAGATCCAGTCGGTGTTGCGGAAGGCCATGGCGAGGTAGCACTCGTAGCCCGCGTCCCGGGCGGCCTCGATCAGCTCTCTGGCGTGGGGCGCGACCCGTGGATCCAGGCCCTGGCCCTCGATGGAGGCGTACTCCGGCTGATACCACCAGCCGCAGGAATTGTAGGAGTTGGCCAGCAGGAACTCCCAGCTGTGGATGTCCACCTCGGGCAGGTCGCCGGGCGCGTCCTCCGCGGCGGCGTAGGCGGCGGGCAGGGCGAAGACGCACAGCGCCAGCAGCAGCGCGGCGAGCAGGGCGCCGGCAAGGAAACGTTTTTTCATCTCGAGCCTCTCATTCTATCCCATAGAGGGCCAGGAACTCCTCCAGCACCAGCTGGTTGTCGGTCATGTAGCGGGCGGCCTCGAGCCCCACGTAGCGGAAGTGCCAGGACTCGCTCATCACCTGCGTGACGTCCTGCTTCCCGTCGGGGAAGCGCTGGACGAAGCCGTAGTCCGCGCAGTGGGCCAGCAGCCACTGGATGGTGTCGCTGGCGACGATGCTGTCATTCTTCACGGCGTAGTACTTGTCGGTGATGTCGCAGCAGAGGGCCAGCTGATGCTCGCTGCAGCCGGCGGGCATGGTGATATAGTGGCCGGCGGCGTCCTTGCCGTCGGTGACGCCGTTGTTCTCGCAGACGCGCTTGAAGTTCTGCGCCTGGACGTCATAGCTGCGGTAGCCGGAGGAGAGATAGACCGGCAGGCCCGCCTCTTTGCAGGCGAGGCCCATGGCCACCAGGGGCTCCGCCACGCGGGCGTCCACCGGGCAGCGGTTGGGGTCAAGGCTGTAGGAGATGTCCGTCGAGGCCAGGGTCTGGTCCAGATAGGCCAGCTGCTCCGGCTCATACTGTCCGATGGAGTGGTCCCCGTTCACCAGGGTGAACTCCCAGCTGCCGACGTCCACGTTCGGGGGCTCCGGCAGGCCCTTGGCGGCGGCGTTGGCCAAGGCCTTGCCATAGGGGGACTCGGGGTCCACGGAAACGGCGGTCTCGGCGCCGGTCTGTTCCGCGGGGGGCTGCTCGGCGGTCTCGGCGCCGGTCTGCTCCGCAGGCTGGGCGGCGGTCTCGCCGGAAGAGCCCTCCGGCGCAGGGGTAGAGAGCGTCCCCTGAGAGGAGACGGCTCCGGGCTGGGGCGTGCCCAGCACATGATAACTGGCGGTGGTGAGATAGAGATAGGCCACGAAGATCACGAAGACCAGAAAGGCCAGAACGATCCGCGCGCCGCGGCTGTAACGCATGATGAAGGTCCTCCCTCATAGAGATCCGAGCAGATACTGCTCTCCGCTCATCATACCATCCCCGGGTCGGGGGGTCAACAAGATTTTTCTCGCCCCCGGGGCAGCCGCGCCCGCCCCGTGCAGCGGCCGGAGCCGCG
>JAFZOC010000332.1 GCA_017550765.1 Oscillospiraceae bacterium | reverse complement strand
CGGCGGATCTCCCGCTCCACGAACTTGGCGCAGTCGTCCACGATCCAGCGGATCGGCGCGCCGGAGAGGCCGGAAGCCGCGGCGTTGTCCTTGCCCCAGGCCACCATGCCCTTGGCCGCGTCCACGTGGCAGACCTCCGCGCCGGCCTTGGCGCAGGCCACGGTGGCCCCGCCGGTGTAGGCGAACAGGTTCAGCACCCGGATGGGTCGCCCGGCCCGGCGGATCTTGGCCATGGCCCAGTCCCAGTTGACGGCCTGCTCGGGGAAGAGGCCGGTGTGCTTGAAGTTCATGGGCTTGACGTGGAAACGCAGGTCCTTATAGCCGACCGTCCACTCCGCCGGGAGCGTCCCCTTGTCCCAGCTGCCGCCGCCGCTCTCGCTGCGGCGATAGCGGGCGTCCCGGTCGTGCCAGTGGGCGTTCCGGCGGGGCGTGGACCAGATGGCCTGGGGGTCCGGGCGGACCAGATAGTAGTCCCCCCATCGCTCCAATTTCTCCCCGTCCGAGCAGTCCAGCAGCTCGTAATCGTTCCATCCGTCCGCGATCCACATAGTCCAGCACATAGTCCTTCCATTGTAATCTGAGATATTGTAACACCATAACGCTCCCAGGTCAACTAGAACTCTTCGTTCTCCCCCGGGCATGCCGCAGCCCCGCCGGAGGGCCCGGCGGGGCTGCGGTCGATATGGGCTGCCGGCGGGGTCCCCTCCCCCTCCGGGGAGGCGGTGCGCGTCAGTGGCAGTTGAAGTAGTAGATCGCCGTGGTGTCCGTGAGGATCGCGTCGCACTTGCTCTGGTAGAGATACTGGAAACACTCGGTGGTGCCGCCGGCCAGACGGGAGATCTGCCCCAGCCGGTCCGCGATGCCGGAGTCCGTCTTCAGCGCGTCCATGGCCTCCACCGTGGAGCACATGGCCAGGGTCTTGTTGGCCAGCATGTACTTGTTCTCGATGAAGGTGCTGCCGCGGGTGGCGATCACGATGTCGTTGTGGACATAGGGGCCGTACTGGGCCAGCAGTCCCTCGTCCACCTGCTTCTGGTCCAGGGCGATGCCGCCCCAGGCGCAGTCGATGTTTCCGGAGGAGAGCTCGATGTACACGTTCTCCTTCTCGATCGGCTGGATCTGCAGGTCCCAGCCCAGACGCTCGCACACGGCGGTGGCCAGCTCCACGTCGAAGCCCCAGTAACGCCCCTCGGTGATATAGGCCATGGGGAAGGAGTCGGTGTCCACGCCGATGATGAAGGTGCGCGGCTGGGGCGGGTCCAGCCGAGAGAGCGCCTCGGCGTTCCGGCCGAAGTTCACGATCCGGGCGCCGAACCACTTGGCGGTCAGCTCGTCCACCTTGCCCTCGGCGTTCAGGACCTCGATCGCGGCGGTGACATAGAAAGCCGTTGGATCGCCGGTGCGGAAGGCCACGGAATAGTCCTGCTCCACCAGGGTCGTCACGACCTTGACTTCGCGGGAACTGCCTCCGCAGGCTGCCAGGGACAGGCACATCGCCAGGAGCAGCAGGATACACAGGGTCCTTTTCATGGTAACAAGTCTTATCTCCTCTTGTCTCTCTTGCCGCGCTTCATAGCCTTGGTGATGGAGCCCAGGATGAAGATCACGCAGAGCGCCGCGGCCAGGACGATCACGATGATCCGGCGGACGACGGCGCGCTCCTCGTCGGTCTTCTCCGGCTCTTCAGAGGCCTTCTCCTCCGCGGGGGCCGGGGCTTCGGTGGGTGCCGGCTCTACGACGGTCTCGCCGCCCTCAGCGGGCGTCTGGGCCGCCTCGCCGCCCTCGGCGGGGGCCTCGGCGGTCTCGGTCTCCTCGACGGGGGCCTCGGTCACAGGGGGCTCGGTGGCGACGGGAGGCGTCGTGACCACGGGATCGTCCTTATGCTCCAGCCACTCGGCATAGGCCGCGTCCCGGGACATGGTGTAGTCGGCGAAACGGGTGCACATATCCTTCAGCACCGCCGAGGTGACGCCCATATTGGTGGTCATGACCGTCAGGACGAAGGGGTGCTCGGTGTAGATGATGCCGGTGCAGTGGTTGTAGTCCGTGCCGGATCTGTCGGTGAGCGTACCGAACTTCTGGGCGACCTCATACATGCCTTTCAGCGCGGAGCGGAAATACTTCTCCGGGTCGCAGCGTTTCAGCCGCTCCAGGATCGTGGGGTAATTGTCCGGATCGTTGTACAGCGTCTTCATGATCTCCGTGACGACACGGGCCGTGAAGTAGCTGTTCTCGTAGAAGTCCTCGCCGAAATACTCGTCGGGCAGGCCGGAGAGCTTCTGATACTCCTCTCGGCACTGTTCCGGGGTGCCCACCACGGTCATCATGTCTTTGGCGTAGGGGGTGCTGTTGTAGACCAGCGTGTACTCCTCCGCCTGGGCCAGGGTCAGGCCCTTCAGGACGGTGTCCTGGCTGATGTTGCCGCGGGCCTCCCAGGAGGCCAGGGTCATCATCAGGGGGACCTTGTAGAGATCGGCGCTGTAGGTCCATTCGTCGCCGTTGTAGTACCAGGTGTCACCGGTGTCCAGATAGCAGTAGCCGATGCTGATCTTGCCCTTCTGCAAGCCCCATGTGGTCACATAGTCCCGTACCATCTGCTCCATGACCTGCGGCTCCAGCACGCCGTAGTCGTCGGGCTCGGGCGGGATCCAGAGCCCCTCTTCCCCCTCGTCGGCGGCGGCGCTCACCGGCGCCAGGGCCGGGAAGAGCAGGGCTGCGCACAGCAGCAGCGCAAAGAGCCGAAGGAACGTCGTTTTCTTTTTCATGTCTAGACCTCCACCCTGTTTTTCAATGTGATGCCGCCTGCGTCCCGCAGGAAGCTGCTCCGATAAAAGGCTGTCGCCGCCTGGACCAGGTATCCCGTGTCCTTGGTGCCGGCCGTCTCATAGGCCGAGTGCATGGCCAGCTGCGCAAGGCCGATGTCCACCGCGTCCACCGACACGTGGGCGGTGCTGATATGCCCCAGCGTAGAGCCGCCCCGGAGATCCGCCCGGTTGGTGAAGCGCTGGGTGGGCACCCCCGCCTCCCGGCAGAGCTCCTGGAACGCCGCCGCGGAGACGGCGTCGGTGGTATAGCGCTGGTCGGCGTTGTACTTGATGACGATGCCCTTGTTCATCTCCGGCCGGTCGTTCCGGTCGGCGTACTCCGGATGGTCCGGATGGACCGCGTGGGCGTTGTCCGCCGAGACCAGGAAGCTCCGGGCCAGGCAGCGCCGCAGATCCGCGCCCGCGCTCTCGGCGACGCGGGCCAGGGTGTCCTCCAGGAAGCCGGAGCCCGCGCCCTGCTTGGTCTCGCTGCCCACTTCCTCGTTGTCGAAGACGCAGAGCACCGGGACCTCCTCCGTCTCGCCGGCGGCCAGGAAGCCCTCCATGCAGCCGAACACGCACTGCAGATCATCCAGGCGGGGCGAGGACAGATACTCCCCCTTCGCGCCCCAGACCGTGCCCGGGGTGCGGGGATAGAGGAAGAGGTCCGTGGCGACGACGTCCTCTTTCCGGACGCCGGCGGCCTGAGCGACCGTCTCCTCGAAGAGCTCGGCAGCCTCCGCGTCCCCGAAGAGGGGCAGCATGTCCACGTTGGCGTCGTATTTCTTGCCGTCATTGGCGCTGCGGTCCATATGGATCGCCACATGGGGGATCAGCAGCAGATCCCGGTCCACATCCACCAGCTGCGCGCGGATGCGCCCGTCCTGCCGCACCAGCACCCGGCCCGCCACGGAGAGGGGCCGGTCCATCCAGGACGCGCAGATCATCCCGCCGTAGCGCTCCACGTTCAGCCGGGTATACATCCCCGCCGTGGGCACCGCCGCATGCTCCTTGATCTTGAAGCTGGGCGAGTCTGTGTGCGCGGCCATCATCAAGAAGCCGCGGACGCCGCCCGCCGGGATGCGGAAGGCGATCAGCGCCGAGCCGTTGCGGCGCACGAAATAGCGGCCGCCGGGCCTGAGCTGCCACGCGTCCTGCTCCAGGAGCTCCTCATAGTCCTCTTCCGCCAGACGTTCCGCCAGCTCCCGGCAGGCGTGGAACGCGGTGGGGCTCGCTCCCAGGAAGGCGAGCAGCCTCTCGTTGAGATCCATCCCCCATCCCTCCTATCCATAGACAGTTTTCTACAGTATAGCACAGTTTTCTCCCGGTGAACAGGCGCAACGGGACAGATCTTGAAAAATTTTTTCCTGCGCGCCGGACGCCGCTGCCGCCGCGCTGTCCCGGACGGAACTGCGCATTGCAAGCCGCAGACGGATGGTGTATACTGGGAAAAGAGACCCTCGACGATACGAAAAGAAGAAAGGACGTGCATCCCCATGAAAGTACCCGAACTGCCCTATCGCCG
Organism: Oscillospiraceae bacterium; assembly: GCA_017550765.1. Next base: position 19 of record JAFZOC010000332.1, on the reverse strand, counting down.
TGTCACGGCGGAGGAAGCG
>JAFZOC010000331.1 GCA_017550765.1 Oscillospiraceae bacterium | reverse complement strand
TCGTCCCCTCGGGCTCCGCCAGGGCTGCAGGACGCGCAGGAGCGGCAGGACGATCGCTCGTCCTGCCGCTCCTCTTCATTCAGGTGTGTTCACTGCCCGTCCGTCGGCTCGTCGAAGCTCTCCGTCTCATCCCCGGATCCTGCGGGGATGATGGGCAGCTCGTCGCTGTCCGTCAGGATGTCGCTGTTCTCGAAGCGGATGAGCTCCGTCTCAGGCTTGGTGTACTTCATGCCATTTTCTCCTTTCAGCCGCGATCGGCTCCGGCGGCCCGGTGTCCTTGCGCCGAGCCTGTCATCTCCGGGTCGGGGCGGCGCGACCGCCGGCGCCCGTCCGCTCTTGCTCTCGCGGGGCGGCTCTGCCCCGGATCAGTAGATGGTCACGCCCTGGCCATGGGCCTTCACATACCTGGCCAACAGCGTCACGTCCGCCACGGTCACCTTGCCGTCGTTGTTCACGTCGCCGGAAAAGGGCACGATGGTCACGCCCTGGCTCTTGGCTTTCACATACTTGGCCAGCAGCGTCACGTCCGCGATGTTCACCTTGCCGTCGCCATCCACGTCGCCGGGCAGGCGCCAGTGGGCGTAGACCGTGACGTCTGCGGTGAAGGTGGTCTCCGCAGTCACCTCGGTGCCCTGGCAGATGTCGAAGGCCGTGGCGGCGGGCTCCAGATACCAGCCCATGAACACCCAGCCGCCCTCGCGCTCCGGCACAGGCAGCTCGCCGACGGCCTCGCCCGCGTTGACCTCGATCGTCGCGGGATCCACCGTCCCCGCGCCCGCGTCGAAGCTCACGGTGACGGTGGCGGGCGTCTCGCCCGGCGCGATCACCACATGGGTCGCTCGGGTCGTCCCGTCCGCCTCGGTGACGACGGCGAAGCCGTCGATCTGGCTGACAATGCCGCCCGCGGGCTCGGTGACGGTGTGGGTCGCGGGGATCGTGATGCCGCCCGCGGCCTTCAGCGGCTCGGAAGCCGCCGTCATGTCCCAGGTGCCGGAGACCACCGTGATGGGGCCGCTGGCGGAATAGATGCCCTTGCCGGAGTTGTTGAACACCGTCACGTCGCCCGCGCAGGTGAAGCCCTGAGCGGCGCTGACCACGTACTGGCTCGCCTTCGCCCGGGAGGTAAAGGCGCCGCCGACGCTGACGGAGCCGCCCGTGCTCTGCAGGGCGTACTGGCCCGTGGTCGTGCTGAAGGCGATGGCCGAATCGCCGCCGATGGTGATATTGCCCGCGGCATAGATGCAGGTGTTGCCGTTGCCGGCGGAGTTGAAGTCGCCGCTGATGCTGACCGCGCCGTTTTGCGAGAAGATGGCTCTTGCGTTGTTGGGAGCGGTCGTGGTCACATCGCCGTTGACGGTGACGCCGGCGTTGCCCTGGATCAGGATGGACGTCCCGCTGCCGGTCACATTGCCGTTGACCGTGACCGTGCCGTTATAGGTCTGGATGCCGTTGGGGGAATCCAGCGTCAGATCGCCGTTGATGAGGATGCTCGTGGAAGCGGCGTAGATCGCTCCGGTCGCCGAAGGGATCGAACTCGCGTCCAGATGGAGCCCGTTGGGGGCCTCGATGGTCAGGCTGTCCTCCCCCATGTAGGTGATCAGGTTGCCGCCGTACTCGCCCGTGATCGCAGGCTCCGCGGAGCTGAAGGTCAGGGTATGGGTCGCGGGCTCGTAGCTGGCGCTGCCGTCGCTCAGGATGTCCGAGCAGTTATCGCCGGTGACCTGGATCCCTCCCACCCAGAGCTGGTATTTGGGATTGTAGTTGGTCACAACAGTCACGGTCACATTGGAAGCGGGCATGACGAAGCGGTATTTGTTGGCCCCGTCGGGGCGTTTGGTGGTCTCGATCTCATTGCCCTGCTCGTCCGTCACGGTGATGCTGACGAAGCTGTGGTTCTGGTCGGTCGTGGTGTTAACGTCCACATTTTCGCCTTCCATGGCGGTCTGCTTGTTCGATGTGATGGTGACGCCTTCTCCGCCGCCCACCAGCGTGATCGTGTAGTACACGGGCACGAAGGTGGCCGTCACGGTCACGTTGGCGGCGGGCATCACGAAGCTGGTGCCGTTCAGGGCCACCGGGCTGCCGTTGGCGTCGGTGACGGTCAGGGCGCTCAGCGCATAGCCGGGGGCAGGGGTAACGGTCAGGCTGACGGTCTCGCCCTCCAGCGCGGTCGCCTTGTCCGCCGTCACGCTGCCGTTGACGATATTCGCGTCCACGGTGACGGTGTAGGTCGGGGGCGGGATCGGCACGAAGGTCGCCGTCACGGTCACATTGGCGGCGGGCATCAGGAAGCTGGTGCCGTTCAGCTCCACCGGGGCGCCATTGGCGGCGGTGACGCTGAGGGTCTCCAGCTGGTAGCTCTCGTCCGGCGTGACGGTCAGGCTGACGGCCTCGCCCTCGGCGGCGCTGGTCTTATCCGGCGTCACGCTGCCGTTTTGGATGTTCGCGTCCACGATGACGGTGTAGGTCACGGCCCCGTCCGGGATAAAGCTGGCCGTCACGGTGACGGGAGAATCCGGCATGGCAAAGCTGTTCCCGTCCACCGGGATCTCGCTGCCGTCTGCGTCCAGCACGGTGAAGGCGCCCAGGCGATAGCCGGCAGCGGGCGTGGCCGTGAGGGTGACGGTCTGGCTCTCATAGGCCTCCGTCAGATCCGCGGACACAGCGCCGTTTTCCGCCGTCTCCACGGTGATCGCGTGGAAGCTCTTGATGATCCACCAGGCGTCCCATACGAAGCTGGGGTCCATATAGGTCCTGGAAAGGTGGATCGCCTTGGTGTAGCCCTCCCGCTCGGTCTCGGTCAGAAAGACCATGGCGTGGCCCGCCTGCTCCGCCGTGACCTTGGGTCTGTCGCTGCTGCTGGAATAGGTGAGCTTCGTCGTCTGGAAGCACCAGTAATAGCCGATCCTTTGCGTCGCGAGCTCCGGCGTATAGACGCCCATCACGTCGATGTATTCTCCTTCCGTCAGGACGGCTTCCCGTTCCCATTCGCCGAAGGGACTGGTGCTGGGGGAGAACTTCTCTTCCGGCACATAGTTATCGGGGACCACCCGGCCGGTGTTGTCGAAGTAAAAGCCCGGGGCGAGCTTGAAGGTGGCGTAGACCGTAAGGTCATACCCGGGCATCACCGTGGTATAGGTCGTATCGTTGAACTTTGTGATCGAGCCCCCTTCGAGGGAGCTCAGGACATAGCCCTCGTCCGGCGTCACGGTCACGGTGACAGTATCGCCCTCGTAGGCATACTCGGGGCTGACGGACAGGCTCCCGTGCACCGGAGAGTTGACAGAGGTTTTGACCTGATATTGCTTGGGAGCCGGAGGATCGTCGACCAGGAGATGCCCGCCGTAGAAGGCGGAGTCGCTCTGGTACACGGGGCGGAGATAGACGGCCTTGTACCCCGCGTGGGCGGCGTCCACCACGTAGTTCCCCATGTTGTCCGGGAACCACTGCACGATGGAGCCGTTTTCCACCTGCACGGCCTTAAACTCATCCCCCACATTGAGCGTGCACAGGAAAACCCATTGCACGCCGGTGTTGGCGTCATAGGACTCCCAGGTGAAGCGATATTCTTCAGCGGGGGTCCAGCCGTTCATGGAGCCCACCAGGAAAAAGCCGGTGAGTCCGTCGTCCTGGGTCTCGTCCGCGGGCGGGGCGGCTTCCGCCTCCTCCGGGGCCGGCTCCTCCGCCAGGGCCGCCGCCGGCAGCAGGGAGAAGAGCATCAGCAGCGCCAGCAGCGACGCCAGCAAACGTTTTGTACACATAAAAAGGCCTCCTTCGTTCTTTCCCCGAAGGAGGCGCAGCCCGTGAAGTGCGCCAGCGCATCCCCCGAGGACCGATCGTTCCGTCAGTGCCCGTGTGCGGAGAACAGGCACATTTGCTACAAAAAATGGTATCACTTTGGTGCGAAAAATGCAAGGTCTTTCCCGCTCTTTCGGCTACTTTTTTTCAGTATTTCGCTGAACTGCCATCTTCTTCCTCCCGGACGCCGGGAGAGCCGCCCCTCTCTCGTTGACTTGAGCGCTTTTGCGTGCTAAAATGAGTGTATCAATCATAAAAGGAAGTGATCCCCTTGATCCTGACTCCCGAGCAGCAGGCCCTGCTGGACGGCAAGGAGGGCGAGATCATGGCCAAGATCGTCAAGACCCTGGTCATGTACGGCGACGCCTTCGGCGCTGCGCGCATGGTGCCTGTCACCAGCAAGTACGGCCACACGGTGATCTCCTTCGGCCTGGAAGTCATGAAGCCGGTGTACGATCTCTACGACCAGCTGATCGCCGCCGGGCTCCCCGAGGGCCAGAAGTTCACCGCCGACCCCAGGCCCCTGGATCCCAAGGTCCCCTCTTCTCTGCTGGACGACCTGGTGTTCAAGAAGATCATGTACACCCAGCAGGCCCGCTATGAGGAACAGGTGCGCAAGCTCGGCATCACCAGCGACGACGACTTCACCTGCGCCTGCTACCTGGACCAGGTGGGCAACGCCCCGAAAAAGGGCGACGTGCTCTCCTGGGCGGAGTCCTCCGCCGTGGTCTACGCCAACTCCGTCCTGGGCGCCCGCTGCA
>JAFZOC010000330.1 GCA_017550765.1 Oscillospiraceae bacterium | reverse complement strand
CGGCAGGCGCGGGAGCGCAGCGGCGGCGTGGGAGCGCAGCGGCAGGCGCGGGAGCACAGCGGCGAAGCGGGAGCGCAGAGGCGGCGTATCATGAGCGTATAGGAACGTATGGACGTATAGAGAACGAGCGCCTGCTTTGAGCAGGCGCTCGTTCTCTGTGCGTTCCTTTTCTGTGCGTTCCTTTTGGGGGCCTCCGGCCGGGAGGGGCCCGGTCGGTCGCTCCGGTGGTCCGGCGCCCGGTGCGGAGCTCAGTAGTAGTCGGAGCCGCCCTGGCCGTAGTCATAGCCGTCGCCGGAGCTGTCCGAGCCGTAGCCGTAGCCGCCGCCGGAGCTGTCCGAGCCGTAGCCGTAGCCGCCGCTGGAACTATAGGGGTCGTCATAGTCCATGCCGCCGGAAGGGCGCCCAGTGCCGGCAGGCCCTCCGGGGCTCTGCCGGGACCAGGGAAAGCCGCCGAAGAAGTCTCTCCCGGAGCGCTGGCCCTGGCTGCCCGCGCCTCCCCCTGCCTGGTCCGCTTCCACCGCCTCACGCAGAGACTTCACGAGGCAGACCATCCCCGAGATCCATCCGAAGGCCAGCAGGAACGACAGCGCGATGGGCATCATAAGGAGCACCAGGAGGCAACCCAGCGTGCTCTTCAGGACCACAGACATGAAGAGCTTGTCGAACATGCCGGAGATCAGGCTCCAGATCTTGGGGGCCAGGCTCCGGAAGCCATAGAGCGTGCCCAGCACATACAGCGGCACCAGGAACCAGGCCAGAGCCTCCGTCTGCAGCAGCGGCCAGAAGGCCACCACCAGGACCCCGGCCAGCAGACACAGGGCGATCTTGATCAGTTCTCTTCGCAGCATCATCTTATCAGCCTCTCAACTGTTCCTTTTGGGCGGCGCTCCCCGCCGTCCCGCCGGAGCCGCTGTGCGGCGCGGCCTCAGTATCTGTATCAGATAGAGCCGCCGGAGCCATAGATATCATCCGGGTCGTAGTCGCCGGAGCCCGAGCCGCCCTTCCCTTTCTTGCCATAGGCCGAGCCGCCCCTCCCCTTCTTGCCGGAGGCCGAGCCGCCCCTCCCCTTCTTGCCGAAGGCCGAGCCGCCCTTCTCCTTTTGGTCGGAGCCGTAGATGGCTGTATAGATATCGTCTACGTCGGGCTGCCCGGGGGTGCCGGGCACCTTGCCTTTGCCGTCGATCTTGTGCGTCGGTATGCCTTCCCATTCCCAGCCGGGCGGCACGGGGGACACGCCGCCCCCGCCGAGCTTAGACATGGTCAGCAAGATCGTGAAGCCCACGCACATGAGCATGCACATGAGGGCGTCCTGCAGCGACAGGATGTTCATGCCCACCTCGATGCACAGCGCACCGATCAGCACCGCCAACAGGTTGGGGATCAGCATCTCGGCTGTGTCGTCGTCGGTACGGAGGATCAGAGACTTGATGTAGATGAAGCCCGCGCCCAGGATGATCAGGAAGACGATCCGCATCAGGCTGAACAGCCAGTCCAGACGCCCGGGGTCCCGGTGGGAGAGCAGCGTGCGGATGTAGTTGGAGTCCGAGACGGCCACGGTCTGCATGGCGCCGGGGAGCTGGTCGATCGAGTCCACCATCACGCTGGTGCCGCCGGTCAGATCCGCGATGCGCTGGAGCATGTTCATGTTAGAGCCGGGCATGCCGATGGTGCAGATGCTGATGCTCATGTCGTTGGCCTTGGTCAGCACACGGTGGAGCCCCATCTGGGAGGAATCGCCGTCGGTCACCAGGATGATGCGCGGCGAGGGGCCGGCCTGAAGGGTCCCTTTCTCGATGTCTTTCTCCACGGTCTGGATCGCCTTGACGATATCCGTCAGGCCGTAGGCCGGCAGGTCCAGTCTCATCGTCCTCGCCTCAGAGGCCGGGGCGATGTCCCGGATCCGCTCGCACTCGTCGGTAAAGGCGTAGACCGCGAAGGGGTAGTCGTCGTCGCAGGTGGCCATCACCTGGCGCACGGCGTCCTCCCGCAGGTCCAGCGGGTCGTTGATCGAACCGGAGTCGTCGATCAGGAAGATGTAGGCGCTGCGCTCCAGGACCTTGGTCTTCGGGTTGAGGGAATAGAGCAGCTGGAAGAGGCCCGCGGCCACGAAGATCGCCAGGGCCGCCAGGAAGGCTTTGCTGTAGCTGCCCTGAGGGGGCATGGAGTAGCCCCGCGCCTTGGTGCACAGCCAGGTCGTGCCGATCAGCACCAGCGCCAGCAGCCCGAAATACAGGCCGATCACCAGGGCGATCCAGAGCTTGCTGTCCTGCTGGAACTCGATCAGCCGATCGACCAGTTTGCCGCCAAAAATGGCCCACAACACGCCGGCCACCACCGATAGGATCAGTGTCAGCAGATCCAACTCACTGTTCGCGTTCTTCTGTTTTCTCATATCGTCCCTCCTGCTTTTCTCTCGTAACCTTGCCAGGCTGCCGTTTGTCTCACCCGACGCACGCGCCGTGCGTCGGTCCGCGCCGGTCCTCTTTCTCCCGTGTCAGCCGCTCCCGCGGCGCCAGTGCTCAATAGGGCTCGAAGCTCACGATCCAGAAGGTGTCGTCCGTGGAACTGGAGTAGCCGTTGTAGCTCTGCGCCAGCTCGTCCAGCAGACGGAACGCCAGGCCCCCGTCGAAGAGCTCGCGGCAATACTGGCGGTAGACCGCCTCGCTGGTGCAGCGGAAGCTGATCTCCTGCCCCGCTGCGAGGTCGCGGCGCATCCGCTCTCTCAGCCAGTCCTCGTCATAGCGGTCGATGCTGCGGCCCTCATGGCAGTACCAGTTGGCCGCCGTCGCCGTACAGACGGGATAGGGGGCGGCGTGATCCAGGGTGTGGTCGCGCAGCATCTCCTCGTCCGTCAGGCAGAAATAGATGTAGTTCTTGGACTGGGTCCCGTCGTCGGAGACCGGGTCGCCCCAGGTGGCGTCCAGCTGATACCAGTCCCCGTCGATCCGGACCATATCCCAGGCGTGCCCGTCGCCTCCGACGACGATGGCCTGGATGCCCAGCTGCTGCAGGAGATACTGCACGGTCTTGGCATAGCTGGTGCATACGCCGACGCCCTCCACCATCGACGCGATGATGGTCTGGTCCAGGGGGTGTGCGGTATAGACGGTGTGGTCGATCACATAGTCGTACACGCCCAGGACCTTTTCATAGTCCGAGAGCCCGCTGAGACTGGCGACCACAGGCTGCCGCACCGCATCCACCTGGGCCTGTCTGCGCTGCCGCTCCGCCAGGTCCATGCTGTATTCGGTCATCAGGTCCACCACGGGCGATCCATCCACTTCATACGCCGTGGCGTTGCTGCCGCCGGTGATCCAGAAGAAGTCCGGCCGGTCCGCCATCACCAAGCCGTAGATCTGGAAGGCGCGGTCCATGTCCTCCAGCGGCAGCCCCATGGCTCCATCCCCGTGCTGCTCGATGTTCGAGCAGATGGCGTCGTAGATATACTGCTCCTCGGGGCTGAGCAGACTGCGGTAGTAGAGCAGATCTTTCGCGGGCGTCACATAGCCGGGATCCGGGAAGCCCGCGGCCGGCGTGGCTGTCACGGGCGTCGGCGCCGGCGTGGACACCGGGGTGGGCGCCGGGGTAGGCGCCGGGGTGGGCGCCGGGGTGGGCGCCGGCGTGGG
>JAFZOC010000329.1 GCA_017550765.1 Oscillospiraceae bacterium | reverse complement strand
TTTGCAGCTATCTAACGTGAAGGGGGACTACCATCCCCCTTCACCCTTCCCCCATGCGAGCCCAAACGGTGCCGGAGGATCTGTCTACAGTCCGCACGCCCCCGGGCACGAGCCCGGGGCGCGTTTCCTTTTCCGTTTTAGCGCGATCTGTTTCCGTTTTTGCGCGGATCTGGGTGACAGGAGGGCGCTCCCGTGCTATCATGGACACGGGAGGGCGCATCGGGCGCCACGGCGGCCGGAAGCGCCGCCGGGAGAACGGAGGGACAGAGATGAGCATACTCGACTTCTTCAGAAAGAAAAAGAAAGGGCCCGCCGGAGAGACGGCGGAGGAGACGCCGGAGAAGAGCCCCGAGCCGAAGACAGCGGCGGCGGGAGCCCCGGCAGCGGGAGCCCCGGGGGAGAAGACGCCGGGACCGGCGGCAGGGGCCCCGGCGGCGGGGACCATGGGAGCCCAGGCGGAGAAAGCCCCGGGAGCGGAGAAGGCCCAGGCAGCGGGAGCACCGGCGGCGGGGGCCGCGGGGGGAGGCTTCGACAGCCTCGGGCTCCGGGAGCTCTTCGCCATGATGGAGCGGGACTTCCCGTCCCTGCGCTTCGCCAGCGAAGAGCTTTTCAGGTCCGTCAGCCGGGAACGCGAGAGCTTCGCGCAGAGCGTCCGCGCCTGCGATGTGATGGGGGCCCACAGGGCCTTCGTGCGCTACTATCTCGCGTACTGCCAGAAGCTTGGCGTCCGGGGCACCGGCGACACGGACCCCAGGCGCTGGAACAGCGACATCGTCTCCCTCCGGCCGGGGGAGCCGGCGGCACTGTGCTATATGCCCGTGGAGGACGGGGCCCATGCGGCCGAGATCGTGGGCGTCGTCATCGGACAGCGGGGAGACGGCTCCTATTTCTGCGCGCTCAAGCAGGACGAGAGCGAGCCCTCTCCCGTCATGCGCAACGAGGACCAGCGCACGGTCCGGAAAGTGGGCGAGGTCAGGGGGCGCGGCTTCGAGCTGATGAACGCCTTCGTGACCTGCATCCGCAACGACTACTACGCAGACTGAGCGTCTCCCGGGGCGAGCCGGGACGCGCCGACTGAGCGTCTCCCGGGGCGAGCCGGGACGCGCCGACCGAGCGTCTCCCCGCGGGCGCCGGTCGGGACAGGGAGGGATCGCGATGAACGAAAAGCTGGACGTCTATGCCTACGGCAGCGTGCCGGACACCGGGGGGCTCCCGGGAGCGCCGGCGAGGATCGTGGCGCAGCACCGGCAGCGCTATGAGATCGTGGGCCCCGAGGGGGCCGCATACGCCCGGCTGAAGACGAGCGCGTACTATGGGGGCGGGGAGCTCTTCCCCACCGTGGGGGACTATGTGATGGCAGAGCCCGTGGAGAACGGGGACAGCCTGATCCTGGCCACCCTGCCCCGGCGGACGGTGTTCTCCCGCCGGGACCCCGGTCCGGTGCCCCGGGAACAGGCGATCGCCGCGAACTTCGACACGGTGTTCATCCTGCAGTCTCTGGGCGAGGGGGTCAACGAGAAGCGGCTGGAGCGCTATCTGGCCCTGGCCTGGCAGTCCGGGGCGACGCCGGTGGTGCTGCTGACCAAGGCGGACCTGGCGGCGGATCTCGGGCCCTTCCTGGCCCGGGCGGCGCGGACGGCCCAGGGGGCGGCGGTCCACGCCGTCAGCGTCCGCAGCGGCTGGGGGCTGGAGGCGCTGGCGTCCTATCTGCAGCCGGGGAAGACCCTGGTCTTCCTGGGACCCTCGGGGGTGGGCAAGTCCAGTCTGGTCAACGCCCTGGCCGGGGAGGAGGTCATGGCCACCGGCGAGATCCGGCAGACCGACGGCCGGGGCCGGCACACCACCACCCACCGCCAGCTCATCCGTCTGCGCAGCGGCGTGCTGCTGCTCGACACCCCGGGCATGCGGGAGCTGGGCCTCTGGGAGGCCGCGGAGGGCATGGAGCGCGCCTTCGGGGACGTGGAACGCTGTCTGGGGAAGTGCCGCTTCGCTGACTGCCGCCATGAGCGGGAGCCCGGCTGCGCGATCCGGGCGGCGATCGCCGCGGGGGAGCTGGACCCGGCGCGCTGGGAGAGCTACCGGAAGCTGCCGGCCGAGGAGGCGGACCGGAAGGAGCTGCTGCGGCGCAAGAAGGAATGGGGCAAGAGCGTGGCGCTGCGCAGCAGAGAGCAGAAAAAGGCGGCCCGCGGCGAGGACTAGGCAGCCCGCCGGCGCGTCGGTCGGCGCGAAAAGCGGCGACAGACAGGCCGGATCCGGCGTCTGCCGCTCCGGAAGCGCGAAAAACACAGCCCACCCGACGGGTGGGCTGTGTTTTTTCATGGCGCTTTAGCTTGATTAATCCCCTGGTTCTACCAGGGGTGGATAAAAAAGCCTTGGCAAATAAAACCCC
>JAFZOC010000328.1 GCA_017550765.1 Oscillospiraceae bacterium | reverse complement strand
TGCTACATCCTGGCGGGCGTGTCCGAATGGAAGTTCGAGAACGGCGTCGCCGGCTTCGGCTTCCTGGCCCTGGCGGTCATGATCTTCGGCCAGTGGAAGCCCCTGCGCATCGCTCTCGCGGCGCTGCTCTTCGGTTTCTTCCGCGCCCTCTCCAACGTCTATTTCGGCTTCGACTGGCTGGTCAGTCTGAACATCCCCGGCACGGTCTACAACATGCTGCCCTACATCGTGTCCCTGATCGTTCTGGCCCTGACCTCCAAGAAGTCCCGGGCGCCCAAGGCGGAAGGCATCCCCTACGACAAGGGCATGCGCTGACGCCGCGCTGCGCCCCGCAGCGAGCCCCACAGCAAACAGCAAAGAAAGACACGGGAGGTTCCCCTCCCGTGTCTTTCTTTGCCTGCAGGCAACGTCGGTCCGGCGTCGTTCTGGGCCGCTTGGGCGAAGGGGGATGGGCTCCCCCCCTTGCCGTTCGATATGCGCAAAAAACGGGAACTTCCGAAAAAGTTCCCGTTTTTGTGTCTTTCTTTGCCTGTCTCCGGCCTATCCCCGTTCCATGGGGCCGGGCTGCCGCGCCTGGCCGCGTCCGGCGCGGACCGCCGCCGATCAGCTCTCGATCTCCTCCCGCAGTTCGATCCAAGGGTAGAGCGCAGGGAGCAGCTCCCGAAGGGCGACATTGCCCGGCTCGCCGCGCAGGTACGCGGAGGTACGCCACAGCAGGGTGATGCCCTCTGCGATCTCGGGATAGCGCTCCAGGTCGTCCTCCAACTCGTTCAGAAACTTCAGCGCCACCCTGCAGGAGATCCCCCAGTCGGACTTGTCGAGACGCATGGTCCTGTCGGACCGGTACAGCTCGATCTCCCCCCCGTACCAAAAGAGGCGGGCGGTCTCCGCCAGCGCGCCCTGCTTCAGCTGCTCCAGCAGCTCCAGCAGCCGTTCCCGCTGCGGATGGACCTCCGCCCTGTCGTGGGTGCGCTCCGTCTTCGGGTAAAGGGCCAGGCTCCAGGCGTCCTCGCTGTCCGCCTGGGGGTCCAGCGCGTTCTTCCGGCAGATCTTCGGACTTGCGGGGATCGGCGCCTCCCAGTACGTCTTCCACCTGGGGCAAATGTCTCTCCGGAAGTATGAAGCGAAGACCGTGGGGCAGCCGCGCCCCAGGTACACGCGCCTGAGGTCCGGGAGCGCATGGTCGCCGATGTGCTGGACCGTCCCGGGGATGGTGAGCTCTTCGAGCAGGCTGGTCTTCGCCCCGTCCTGCTCGAAGGCCCCGTCCGCGATCCCCCTGGTGCCCAGGCGCACATGGTAGCTCCCGCTGTCCCGGCCGATGTAATGGAGCAGCCAGCCGTCCACATACAGCGCGTTCCCCTCGACCGGGATCTGGGTCCCCTTGAAAGCGTGCTTCCCGATATCACGGACGCTCTCCGGGATATGGATCTCGCGGATCGCAGTTCCCGAGAAGGCCTCGCTTTCGATCTCCCGGAGCGTCTCCGGGAGCCGGACCTCCTCCACGTTCCCATAGCCGGAAAAGACGCCCGTCCCCGTGATGCCCTCCTCCAGGACGATCTTCCGGATCTTCTCGCGGTCGCCTTCCCACGGATAGTCCAGGTATCTCTCGTATTCCGTATCGTAGTGACCGTCCCAGCCGTCTCCGGTGTTCACGCTATATTTGCATTCGAAGGGTCGCTCCACCGAGCCGTTTCCCCGGATCGTCAGACAGCCGTCCCGCGTCAGTTCCCATTCGACTCTCGAAAACTGCCCACGGTAGGAGCCGCGTCCCATGACTCTCTCCAAAAAAGGCGTATCTGCCATCGTGCGTACCCTCCTGTCCCGCTCTGATGTCCCTATCATAATGATCATATGGCAAAACAGCCGAGCTGTTTTGCTGAGCCGCAAAGCGGCGCGGCGAAAAGCTGTTTAGTTTTTCGCCATCCTATCGTCATGATACACGAGATCGCCGTTCCTGGCAAGAGACAGATATGCTTTTCACCGCGCATAAAAAGAGCGCCCCGGAGAAGACGATCCGAATGGGATCGCCTCTTCCGGGGCGGTGTCGCCGCGGGAACTTCCAAAAAATGGTATTTTACTTCTTCTTCAGCTCGGTCAGGATCTCGCCCAGGAGCTCCTCGGTGGTGGGCTTGGGCTCTTCCGGCTCGGCGGCGGCCGCAGCTGCCTCTTCCTCTTTCTTCTTCTTGGCCTCGGCCAGTTCCTTGGCCTTGTTGAAGGCCTTGATGACGCTGAAGAGCACCAGGGCGATCACCAGGAAGTTGATGATTGCGCCCACGAAGGTGCCCAGGCCCAGGACGATGGCCTCGGTCCCGGCGGCCTCGTCAGCGGCCCGCAGGGTGATGTTGAGGGCGTCGGGATTGGGGGCCTTGAACAGCCAGGCCAGCAGCGGCGTGATGACGTTGGCCACCAGGGAGCTGGTGATCGCGCCGAAGGCGCCGCCTACGATGACGCCGACCGCCATGTCCAGGACGTTGCCCTTGGTGATGAAGGTCTTGAACTCTTCAAAGAACTTTTTCATTTCGGGATCCTCCTCTTTTCATATTCTGCGATGTATCCTTGAGCGCGGTCTCCCGCGGATCAAGCCTTGGGGACGAGGACGGCCTTGCCGCCCATGTAGGGGCGCAGGACCTCCGGGATGGTGACGCTGCCGTCGGCCTGCAGGTGGTTCTCCAGGAAGGCGATGAGCATCCGGGGCGGCGCCACCACGGTGTTGTTCAGGGTATGGGGCAGGTACATCTTGCCGTCTGCGCCCTTGACGCGGATCTTCAGGCGCCGGGCCTGGGCGTCTCCCAAGTTGGAGCAGGAGCAGACCTCGAAGTACTTCTGCTGCCGGGGGGACCAGGCTTCGATGTCGCAGGACTTGACCTTCAGGTCCGCCAGGTCGCCGGAGCAGCACTCCAGCTGCCGCACGGGGATCTCCAGGCTGCGGAAGAGCTCCACGGAGAAGCGCCACATCTTCTCGTACCAGGCCATGGACTCCTCGGGCCTGCAGACCACGATCATCTCCTGCTTCTCGAACTGGTGGATGCGGTAGACGCCCCGCTCCTCGATGCCGTGGGCGCCCTTCTCCTTGCGGAAGCAGGGGGAATAGCTGGTGA
>JAFZOC010000327.1 GCA_017550765.1 Oscillospiraceae bacterium | reverse complement strand
TGGACGGACGTGGACTTCACCGCCGACTGGCCCTCCCTGGACCTGGGCCTGGCCATGACGATCACGCTGTGGAAGATCTTCGGCGTGGTCAACTGCCTTCTCTTCGGCGCGCTGAAGGTGCTGCTCAAGAGCAAGCGGCGCCGGAAGAAAGAGGCGAAGGCCCTGAAAGAGGCCGGGGGCCCGCCAGACGATACGGCGCCGGGGGACGGCCCGGACGCGGGCGCCGCTGAGACCGCAGATCCCGCCGCAGCCGACGAGACGGCCGCGGCTCCCGATACAGAGATGAAAAACATAGAAAGACCACAGGCAGAGGAAAGGATGGAAGCAAATGGATAACATCAACCCGATCGGCGAACTCATGCAGTCCACCATGGACAACGTGCGGAACATGCTCAAGGTCGACACCGTGGTCGGCGAACCCATCTATACCCCCGACGGGATCACCCTCGTCCCCATCTCCCGCATCAGCGTCGGCTTCGGCGGCGGCGGCATCGAGCTCACGCCCAAGAAGGCCGGCACCCGTCCCTACGGCGGCGGCAACGCCACCGGCGTGAAGATCGAGCCCATCGGCTTCCTGGTCATCAAGGAGGGCAGCGTCCGGATGATCAACATCGCTCCGCCTGCCAGCACCACGGTGGACCGCATCATCGATCTGGTCCCTCAGGTGATGGACAAAGTGGACGCTTTCATCGCCAAACAGCAGGGTGACAAATAAGATCGGCCGTTCATAAAACGCGGACGAAGGTCCATAATAAGCACTGCCCGAACAATGAGGAGGGTGGTGCTTATTATGCGGATGATACACAAGTGCATGTGCTGGCTGTTGGCGCTCTCGCTGCTGCCGGGCTGGACGATGCGCGCCTGGGCGGAGCCGGCAGCGGGCGACGGCCGGGCCGACAGAGCGGCCGTACAGCCGGAGCTCAGCGCCCGCTGCGCGGTGCTCATGGGGCCGGAGGGGCAGATCCTCTACGAGAAGGACGCCCACCGCTCCTGTCCCATCGCCAGCACGACCAAGCTCCTGACCGCCCTGGTGGTCCTGGAGCGCTGCGATCTGCGCGAGACGGTGGAGATCCCCGCCGAATGCTGCCAGATCGAGGGCAGCTCCATGGACCTTCGGCCGGGGGAGCGGTACACTGTGGAGGAACTGCTCACGGGGCTGCTGCTGGCCTCCGGGAACGACGCGGCCGAGGCCCTGGCGCTCCACTGCGCCGGGGACCGGGAGCGCTTCGTGGACTGGATGAACGAGCGGGCCGCAGCGCTGGGCATGGACGAGAGCCATTTCGCCGATCCCCACGGCCTCCCCGCGGAAGATCACTTTGGGAGCGCTGCGGACCTGGGCCGGCTGATGCTCGCCTGCCTGGAAGAGCCCGCGCTGATGGAACTGCTGGGCAAGCCTGCGGCGGAGATCCAAGGGAAAAGTTATGTAAACCACAACAAGCTCCTGTGGCTCTGCCCCGGCTGCCTGGGCGGGAAGACGGGCTATACCCGGGAGGCGGGGCGCTGCCTGGTGAGCTGCTGTGAGCGGGAGGGGACGCGCCTGGTGTGCGTGACGCTGGACGCGCCCGACGACTGGAACGACCACAAGGCGCTGTATGCCTGGGGCTTTGCCCGCTATGCGCTGCGGGATCTGACGGAGGGCGTCGCCTATACGGTCCCGGTGGTCTCCGGGGCGCGGAGCACGGTCGTCGTCTCGGCGGATCCTCTGCCGCGCTTTTTGGCCCGCGACACACAACTGCGCCTGCGGACGGAGCTTCCGCCCTTCGTGTTCGCGCCGGCGCGGGCAGGAGAGGTCTGCGGCCGGGTGACGGTCTATGCAGGCGATGCGGAGCTCGGCAGCGCGCCGCTCCGCTTCACGCAGGATGTAGCCGCAGGCAGCTGCGGCCCATCGACAGGGAGAGAAGACTATGGACCAGAGACTGCAAAAGATCATAGCGGCCTCCGGCTTGATGGCGCGCCGCAAGGCTGAGGAGCTCATCGCCGCCGGACGGGTGACCGTCAACGGCTGCGTGGCCAGGCTGGGCGACAGCGCCGATCCCGATACGGATGAGATCCTGGTGGACGGCAGGAGGCTGTCGTCCACCGAACAAAAGGTTTACATAATGCTGAACAAACCCCGGGGGATCGTCACCTCGCTCCACGATGAGAAGGGCCGCCGGGACCTGAGCGGGCTGATCCGGGAGATCCCGGAGCGGGTCTATCCCGTGGGCCGCCTGGACCTGGACAGCGAAGGCCTGCTGCTGCTCACCAACGACGGCGATCTCGCCCAGCGGCTCATGCACCCGTCCTTTGAGATCGAGAAGGTCTACCGCACCTGGGTCCGGGGCGATGAGATCGCCGCGAGAGCCGAACGCCTGCGCCGGCCCATGGAGATCGACGGCTGCCCCGTGGGCCCGGCAAAGGTAGAGATCCGGGAACAGAGCGAGGGCGGCGCGGTGCTGGACGTGACGATCCACGAGGGCCGCAACCGCCAGGTGCGCAAGATGTGCCAACAGGCGGGGCTCACGGTGACGCGGCTCTGCCGCATCCGGGAGGGCGGCCTGTCCCTGGGCGGGCTGCGGCCTGGCCAGTGGCGGGAGCTGACGGAAGCGGAGCTGCGGAGCCTGGAGGTCGGGCCATGAGAGATCTGGTGGTGATCGGCGGCGGGCCTGCGGGGATGATGTGCGCGGTCATGGCGGCGCGCCGGGGGCTCAGGCCCACGATCCTGGACCCCAATCTGCAGCTCGGCCGGAAACTGCGCATCACGGGCAAGGGCCGCTGCAATGTCACGAACGCCTGCGATATCAAGACCTTCATGGCCAATATCCCCGGGGACGGCCGCTTCCTCTACAGCGCCATGAGCCGCTTTGGCACCCGGGAGGTCATGGGCTTTTTCGAGGAACTGGGCGTGCCGCTGAAAGTGGAGCGGGGGGATCGGGTCTTCCCGGTCTCGGATAACGCAAACGATATCGCCGACGCGCTGGTGCGGGAATGCCGCCGCCTGGGCGTGGAGACGATCCGCACCACGGCGCGGGAGATCCTGGCGGAAGGAGGCCGGGTCCGGGCCGTGCGAACCGGAGAGGGCGAGATCGCCTGCCGGGCGGCGGCGGTCTGCACCGGGGGCCTCAGCTATCCCAAGACCGGATCCAACGGCGCGGGCTACCGCTTTGCGGAGAGCCTCGGTCACACCGTCGTGCCGCCCCGGCCCTCCCTGGTGCCCCTGGTGAGCGACGACCCCTGGTGCGCCGAGATGCAGGGCCTGTCCCTGCGGAACGTGACCCTCTCCGCCTATGAGGACGGCAAGCTCATCTTCCGGGAGCTGGGGGAGATGCTCTTCACCCACTTCGGCGTCTCGGGCCCTCTGGTGCTCTCGGCCAGCGCCAAGATGCGCCGCATGGGCAGCGCCCGCTATGGGCTGAAGATCGACCTGAAGCCCGGCCTGGATGAGAAGAAGCTGGAGGCGCGGATCCTGCGGGATCTGGAGTCGATGCCCCGGCGGGGGAGCAAGGAGCTGCTGGGGGGGCTGGTGAACCGGTCCATGGTGCCGGTGCTGCTGGAGATGTCGGGCATCCCGGCCGACCAGCCCTGCAGCGCCTTCACCCGGGAGCAGCGGGCCTGGCTGGTACAGACCCTGAAGGCCTTTCCGGTCTCCGTATCCGGCTTTCGGCCCATCGACGAGGCCATCGTCACCGCCGGCGGCGTGAGCACGAAGGAGGTCGACCCCCGCAGCATGGGATCCAAGCTGGTCCGGGGCCTGTATTTTGCCGGCGAGGTGCTGGACCTGGACGCCTATACCGGCGGTTTCAATCTCCAGATCGCCTGGTGCACCGGCTACGTGGCCGGTAATTCTGTCAGAAAAGAGGACGAGGAAGGATGAAGAACTTCGCAGTCGCGATCGACGGGCCCTCCGGGGCCGGAAAGAGCAGCCTTGCCCGGCGCTGTGCCGCAGAGCTGGGCTTTTTGTACGTGGACACCGGCGCGATCTACCGGACGGTGGGCCTGGCGGCCTGGCGCCGCGGTCTGGACCGGCGGGACGAGGCGGCGGTGGCCGCGATGCTGCCGGAACTGGACATCCAGATGCGCTATGTGGACGGGGAACAGCACATGTTCCTGGACGGGGAGGACGTGTCTCGGGAGATCCGCCTGCCGGAGATCTCGATCTGCGCCTCCGACGTGTCCGCCCTGGGCGCCGTGCGGCAGTATCTGCTGGAGATGCAGCGCCGTCTGGCCAGGGAACACAAGGTCATCATGGACGGGCGGGACATCGGCACCGTGGTGCTCCCCGACGCGCCGCTGAAGATCTATCTCACCGCCAGCGCCGAGGCGAGGGCGGAGCGCCGTCTGAAGGAACTGCGGGAGAAGGGCCAGGAGCAGAGCTTCGAGGAGGTCCTGCGGGACATCCGCTACCGGGACGAGCAGGACATGAACAGGGAAGTGGCCCCTCTGCGCCGGGCGGAGGACGCCGTCCTGGTGGATACCACGGAGATCGGCTTCGACGAGAGCTTCCGGCTGCTGTGCGGCGTCATCCGGCAGCGGATGGAGGAGCTGGGATGAGGCAGCTGCGCGTCGCGGAGAGCGCGGGCTTCTGCTTCGGGGTGCAGCGCTCGGTGGACATGGCCCGTGAGCTGCTCGAGGCGGAGGGCCGCTGCGCCAGTCTGGGCGAGCTGATCCACAACCAGGACGTGGTGCGCGCGCTGGAGGCCAAGGGCATGCGCGTGGTGCGCACGCCGGAGGAACTGCAGCCGGGGGAGGCGGTGCTGATCCGCGCCCACGGCGCGCCGCCGGCGACCTATGCCGCCCTGGAGCGCATCGGCGCACGGGTGGTGGACGCCACCTGCCCCCGGGTCAGAGCGATCCATACGATCGTCCGCCGCGCCGGGGAAGAGGGCCGCTTCGTGCTGATCGTGGGCATGCGCAGCCATCCGGAGGTGGAGGCGATCTGCGGCTGGTGCGGGGACTGCCAAGTGGTCGAAAATGGGGCGGAAATGTCCCTGTTTTTGGAAAAAAGGCCGGATCTTTGGGAAAAACCGATAACAGTCGTGGTCCAAACGACCCAGACACGGGGTAATTTTACCGAATGTTGTGCGTTCGTAAAAAAAAGATGTACAAACGCGAAGATCCATGATACAATATGCCTTGCTACGTTTACGCGGCAGGAGGAGGCGGCTGCCCTGGCGGCCTCCTGCGACGCGATGGTGGTCATCGGCGGGAGACACAGCGCGCACAGTGTGCACCTGGCACAGATCTGCCGGGAACACTGTGCCAAGGTGCAGTTCATCGAGCGGGCAGAGCTGCTGGATCTGGACATGCTCAGGCGCGCCGAGGTCGTCGGTCTGACCGCCGGAGCGTCTACTCCCGCGTGGATCATTAAGGAGGTAAGAAACAAAATGGACGAGATCAGAGAAGAGATCAGAGAGGAAGTCAAGGCGGAGGAGCCCCAGGTCGAGAAGGAGATGACCTTCGACGAGATGCTGGAGGAGACCCTGAAGCCTATCTATAATGGGGATAAGGTCAGCGGTACCGTCGTCGCGATCACCGGAACGGAGATCAGCGTGGATCTGGGCACCAAACAGACCGGTATCATCCCTGCCGAGGAGTTCACCGAGGACGGCTCCAAGCTGGAGGACGTGGTGAAGGTCGGCGATACGCTGGAGGCCGTCGTGGTCCGCGTCAACGATGTGGACGGCGTCGTGACCCTGTCCAAGAAGCGCCTGGACGCTGCCAAGATCTGGGCTGAGGTCGAGGCCGCTGTGGAAGACGGCACCGTGATGGAAGGCGTCGTCACCGAGGAGAACAAGGGCGGTGTGGTCGTGTCCGTCAAGGGCGTGCGGGTGTTCGTTCCCGCCTCCCAGACGGATCTGCCCCGTGACGCTGCCATGGCGGAACTGCTGAAGAAGACCGTCCGCCTCAAGATCACCGAGGTCAACAAGGCCCGCAAGCGCGTGGTCGGCTCCATCCGCCGCGTGGCCCAGGCCGAGCGCCGCGAGCGCACCGAGGCCATCTGGAACAACATCGAGGTCGGCAAGCGCTACCACGGCGTGGTCAAGTCTCTGACCAGCTACGGCGCCTTCGTGGACATCGGCGGCATCGACGGCATGGTGCACGTGTCCGAGCTGAGCTGGGGCCGCATCCACCAGCCCTCCGAGGTCGTCTCCGTGGGCGATGAGATCGAGGTCTACGTCATCAACTTCGACCGCGAGAAGCGGAAGATCTCCCTGGGCTACAAGGATCCCGAGGGCAACCCCTGGACCCAGTTCACCAACAAGTACCAGGTGGGCAGCATCGCCCCCGTCACCATCGTCAAGCTCATGGACTTCGGCGCCTTCGCGGAAGTCCTGCCCGGCGTGGACGGCCTGATCCACATCAGCCAGATTGCCAACCGCCGCATCGGCAAGCCCGAGGACGTTCTCACCGTGGGCGACGTGGTCGACGCCAAGATC
>JAFZOC010000326.1 GCA_017550765.1 Oscillospiraceae bacterium | reverse complement strand
GATCCGGTAATCGATGTGCAGGACGTTGGCCAGCAGCAGGTTCAGCACATAGCTCAGCCCCCAGGTGCCCAGGCGTGAGCCGAAGAAGCCCGTGAACTCCCGCAGGATCTTCGGGTCGCTGCTCCGGAAGACCCAGCGGCGGTTGGGATAGTAGGCGAAGAGGATGCCGGACAGGTTCTCCACCACGTTCAGGATCGTGGTCTGCGCGACGGTGGGGTGGGCGACGCCGGGGTAGAAGACGGCGCCCCAGAGGAACTTGCAGCCCCAGGAGACCAGGGTGGTGAGCCCGCCGACGATGAGATAGACCAGGATCTCCCGGTACTTGACGCACAGCGCGCGGATCTTGTCGATCATGTCTCGTCCTCCCTTCCGCAGGTCCGGGAGATGATGTACCGGGGCCGGCCTTTCAGCTCCTCGTAGATGCGGGCGATGTAGTAGCCGATGACGCCCAGGCTGATCATGATGAGGCTGCTGGCCAGGAGCAGCAGCAGGATCACCGTGGTGAAGCCGCCCAGAGCCTGGCCGGTGATCTTCTGCACCAGGGAGACCACGCCGAAGACCACAGCCACGATCAGCATCAGCACCCCCAGCACCGTGACGATCTGCAGCGGAGCGGAGGAGAAGGAGCCGATGTTGTTGATGGCGTAGCGGATGAGGGAGCGGGTGGACCACTTGCTCTCGCCGGCCTGGCGCTCCCGCACCCGGTAGCGCACGGTGGCGCGCTTGAAGCCCACCCAGAAGCTCAGCGCCCGGAAGAAGACGTTGCGCTCCGGCATGGCGTTGAGGGTGTCCACCACCTTCCGGTCCAGGAGCTTGAAGTCCGAGGAGTCGGCCATGTCCAGGCCGGTGGCCCAGCTGATGATGCCGTAGAAGCTGTTGGCGGCGAACTTGTGCAGGCCCGTCTCCTCGCCCCGGTCCTCTTTGATCCCCTCGACGACCTCGAAGCCCTGTTCCCAGAGGCGATACATCTCCACGATCTTCTCCGGCGGGTGCTGCAGGTCGCAGTCGATCACCACGCAGCAGTCGCCCCGGGCCTGCTCCAGGCCCGCGAACATGGCGGCCTCCTTGCCGAAGTTGCGGCTGAAATGGACGCCGACCACATGGGCGTTGGCAGCGGCGGCCTTTTCGATCTCCTCCCAGGTCTTGTCCCGGGAGCCGTCGTCGATGAACAGCAGCTCGTGCTCGATCCCCGCGCCGTCCAGGAGCTCCGTCAGCTCGCGGGAGGCGATGGGGACCATTTTCTCCTCGTTATACGAGGGCAAGATCACAGAGAGCATGCAAAAGCCTCACTTTCTCAGCAGATAGGCGTTGGAGAGCCCGTTCTCGTACAGCAGCTCCCAGCTGGTGTAGTTAGTGCTGTCCAGCAGCGCCGGCAGCATCTCGGCCGGGTCGAAGCCGCTGGCCCAGAAGGCGCTCACGTCGATGAACACCACGCACTCGTCGCCGGGCCGCCGGGCCAGATATTCGTCCAGGGCGGCGGAATCGGGGTCCTCGGTCACGAAGAAGTCCTCAAAGTACAGGAGCTCCCCCAGGTCCTTGGTGGGCGGGGCGATGTAGCCGGTCATGTACAGGCAGGGGGCGTCGCTGTGTTCGGCCACGATGGCGTCGTATACGGCATAGCGGTCTCCCAGGGCGGGGTCCTCGGGATAGAGGTACATGGGCGGCTGCCGCCGGGCGATCAGCAGCGCAAGGACCAGCACCAGGACCAGCGCCCCGTGCTCCAGCAGCTCCTTCTTGGAAAGATCCCCCACCAGGCGCTCGAACAGCGCGAGCAGGAAGCATACGAGCGCCACCAGGATCGGCGCTAGGGGGTAGATATAGCGCTGCTCCTCCACCGGGGAGACGAGGGCCACCACCACGAAGGCCACGAGAGCGGGGAGGAGGACCACCAGACTGTCCCAGGGGAGCTCCTTCGCCCGGGCGGCGGCCCGCAGCTCCCGGAAACAGAGCGCCAGGGCCGCGATGGCCGCCAGGGCCACCAGCACCGCGGCCTTGAGCCCGTGGCGGGCCTCCCGGAGGAAGAGGCCCAGCCGGTGGCCGTACTGGGACACCGTGCTCAGCTGTTCCAGGGCGTTGCCCCCGGAGACCAGGGCGTCGGCGGTGAGCTGGCTGATGCAGGCGGGGAAGGCCGCCAGCAGCAGGCCCGCCCCCGCGAGGGCGCAGAGACAGAAGGGCAGCAGGCTGCGCCAGCGCTTCTTCGCCAGGGCCCAGAACACATAGGCCGCGCAGACGAAGAAGGCGTAGAAGACGTAGTAATACTGGGTCATGAGGCCCAGGAAGATGGTCAGACCGATCAGCGGACAGCGCCAGGGCCGCGGATCTTGCATCAGGCGCGCGATCTCCCAGGCCAGCAGCAGCGTCAGCAGGGTCATCAGCACGTACATGCGGATCATCAGCATGGTCGAGAGCCCCAGGCCGCTGAGCCCGTAGAGGATCACCGCGGCCACGGCGTCAGGGCGGCTGCCGAAGAGAGAGAGCACCAGCCGGTAGAGGACCAGCAGGGACAGCATGTACAGCACATAGTCCAGGATGAGGCCCGTCCACTTGCTGAAGGCCCCGGGGGTCAGGGAGGAGGCCAGGTTGAACAGCCAGTAGTACAGCGGCGGATGCACGTCCTGTGTCTGGTTGTAGTAGACGGAGCCGAAGTCCGCGGCCTCTCCGTCGTTCACGGTCACATAGTCCAGCAGGTCCTGGCGCGTGAGCGTCACGTCCTGCAGGTCGCCGCCGGCCACGCTGCTGAGGAAGGGGGCGTAGTGGCTGTTGGAGAGCCCGTAGGTATAGATCTCGTCGATGAACATGCCGTTCTTGCGCACGGCGAACAGCGCGCACACGGCCGTGACGGCCAGCAGCGCCAGCGCCAGCGCGCCGTATCTTCTTGCAGCCTCTTTCATGGCAGCCTCCCGCAAACGATCCTTCATCCCCTAAGTATATGCCAAAACCTGCCTCCGCGCAAGTTTTTTCGCACGCGAGACGAACAGGACGAAAGAGACGCCCCCGGAGGGGCGTCTTTCAAGGTGTCGACAAAGTGTCGACACCTTGAAAGACAAAAATGGGAACTTCCCAAAAAGTTCCCATTTTTGCGTATATCGAACGTGAAGGGGGAAGCCCATCCCCCTTCACCCTTCCCCCATGCTTGTCGAAACGATGCCGGAACGGGTCTGTCTACGGTCTGAGAGGGAGGACGCAACGCGTCCTCCCTCTCAGTTTCGTAATGGATTCGTATCGAGAGCTCAGTTGCGGACTTTGTGCCAGAGCTCGGAGACGTAGTTGAGCATGTCGTTGGACTGGTTCAGGAAGCCGTACTGGTTGTAGAGGGTCTTGAAGTTCTCTACGTCCATGTAGAGGATCTCGATCACATCCTCGCCCATCTCCTCCAGATACTCCTCGCTGTTATACACGACAGAGTTGGGAGAGGCGTAGTAGATATACTCAGCATTGGCGATGGCAGGCTCCTCGGAGCACATGTAGTTGATGAAGATCTCGGCCAGTTCCTGGTCCTTGCAGGTGTTGGGGATGCACATGGCATCGACGAAGTAGTTGGTGCGCTCAGGGTAGTAGAAACGCAGATCCACATCCTCGGCCTGGGCGTCCACCATGGTGAAGTAGTCGCCGGCGTAGTAGACAGCGATGGCCGCCTCGCCGATCTCCATCATGTTATAGACCTCGTCCATGACGTACTTTTGGACCAGGGGCTCCTGCTTCTTCAGCTCCTCGAACGCAAGGTCCCATTCGGCCTTGTCGGTGCTGTTCACATCCAGGCCCAGCTTGTACTGGGCGGTGCCGAACGCGTCCCGGGGATTGTTGAACTGCAGGATCTGGCCGGCGTACTTCTCGTTCCACAGAAGGTCCCAGTCGCCGACGTCAGCCTCATCCACAACATTGGCATTGTAGATGATGCCCACCACGCCGTAGGAGTAGG
>JAFZOC010000325.1 GCA_017550765.1 Oscillospiraceae bacterium | reverse complement strand
GGCCAGGGGGCTCACGTCGACCAGACGGCGGCAGGAGAAGATCTCCAGAAAGATCAGTTCCTCATGATCTGCCAGCGGGCTCAGATCGCTGAAGTCGTTGTAGGAGAGGATCGCCATCTTGAGATGCGGCATATAGCGGCAGAACTCGATGCTGGTCAGCGGGTCGTGGCCCAGGTCCATATACTCGGTCTCCGTACAGTAGCGGAGGACCTCGCACATCTCATCGTCGATCCGGGTGTGGTGCTCGTCGGCGACTGCGTGGATGATCTTGGTATCGGTCAGATCGCTGAAGATGCCGTAATGCACTCGCCAGACGATCTTGGTGCGCCGGGCGAGCTCGTCCCGGAGGGCGGCGGTGGCCTCATCGCTGGTCCAACAGTCGTCCAGGGTGACGACCTCGCAGCGGGGCATGATGGAGAGCGCCTGGCGGAGCAGGGGGAGACCCTCGTCCCCGATATAGGTATCGAGATAATACAGAGACGTGTCCCCTGTGCTCACGGATCTTCCGAACAGCGTGAAACGATAGTCCAGGAATGCGTTCGGGACCGCATCGTGGATCTCGAGAGCCTCCTCGAGAGAGAAGGGGCTGCTGCCGTCCTCCCGCATGAGGCGCAGCGTTTCCAGATGGGGGAGGGAGGCGAGCACCGGGAGCGCCGGACGGAGCCGATCCATCTCCAGGATGCTCAGATCCATCTCTACGGCATCTCCGGGGAGCTCCCAGTCCAGGAAGCGGCGGGAATACCGGAAGCTGGCCTGCGGTACAGCCGCAGCCAGCGCGTCCAAAGTCTCGCCATCGAGCTCCGTCAGACGCAGCTCCAGGCTCTCCAGACGACGCAGATGCGGCAGTGCCTGTAACAGAAGAGACGCGTCGAACTGCTCATCCAGCAGTTCCAGAGACTCTGTATCGCTGCGACAGACGGCAGGTCCCAGCGGCAAAGTATATGCGACAGCGATCTGGGGATGCTCGTCGGCGAACGCGTCGATCGCGTCATAACAGCTGCTCCCGCTCAGATCCAGTCGCTGCAGGTTTGGATACTGTTCCAGCGCGGAGAGACCTTCCTCGTCGACCACGAGGGTGAGCTCTGTGACAGCGGCGAGCTCCGCCTGCCGCGAGAGCGCCTCCTGTTCGATGTGTTCCTGCCGGATGCGCGCCGACCTGCGAAGGCCAAAGAAGACGGCGAGCGCGCAGAGGAGCAGGGCCCCTATCCATAAGATCTTTTTCATAGCGTCAAGTTCAGTCCGTCAGGAACGACATGGCGGCGCAGTAGTATCTGCCGTCATAGCGGATGAAGCAGAGCTCAGCGATGTTCTCTTCGTCATAGGTGTATGCGCCCTGCCTGGCGTTGGTGGTCATGTTGGCTCTGTAGCGCACCGTACAGACGTAGCAGTCGTCGTTGAGCGCGTAGAAGTCCGTATAGCGGAGGTCTTCATAGCTGTTGACGACGGTCGTCACAGCCCAGATCATGGTATCCTTGGAGTTCAGGATGTAATCGAATAGTTTGCTCTCCGGCCATATACGGCCGAGCACGGCGGACTGGTCGCCGACGCTGTATGCGCGGGTGGAGTAGCGGGTATAGGCGTCGAAGAAAGCGCGTACATACGGAGAGAGCGCCGCCTCGGTCTCCGGATCGTTGGCATGGTGATAGAAAGACATGCCAACAGATGTGACGGCAGGCTCCAGAACGATCCCGGCGTCCTCCGCTATGAGGACCGGATCGGAATGCAGGCCCTCCAGAACGAAATGGAGCGTCTCATAGCGCTGTTCTCCCGCAAAGGCATCTACGCCTTCCAGGATCCCGGGCGAACGGGAGACGGCGTCTTCAGGCCTGAGCTCCGCGCCGCAGAGCGTGAGACGGATATCGGAGGGCGCATAGAACTCGATGCGGTGCAGCGTTTCGCCGGCGGCATAGAAACGGACGGTCTGCCCGTCCAGCTCAGGGGCGAGCACGGTGCCCTTGTCGGTGGTGACCGAGATGTCGCCGTACATCTTTTCGATGCGATAGCGGCAGAGCGCAGGCTGTACCGGGAAACGCTGCTCCAGTTCCGTGAGATCCGGGCAGGGGAGGGCGCGATCCACAAGATAGTCGTCGGTGAGGGGAATGCCGTTGACGAAGATCTGCTGTTCGGGGGCGGCGTCGATCTCCACATGCAGAGCGGGAAGACCGGAAAGGATGTCCCCGGGCTCGATGCTCTCCAGGAGCCAGCGATGCATCCCGAAGGCCAGGCCCTCGTCTTCGGCGGGGATCAGCGACACCCGGGCAAGCTCCACGGGACCGGCGTTCACGATGTACAGGGCACGCACCTCGTCTGAAGCCGCGGTGTCTTTTCGATAGTTCAGCTCCGCATCTCGCAGAGAGCCTTGGTAGTATTCCTCCAGGAGAGCGTCCCGGTCTTCAAAGATGCTCACATCTCCGGCGTATCGGTCTTTCACAGTTGCAAAGAGACTGTCATTGTCCATCGTGCGCATCAGGTCGTCCATGACGAGCTCCGGGCGGGCGATCTCATATACCGCGAGATAGCGATAGAGCACTGAACAGAGGATCGCGCCGGCGACGAGGATCAGCAAGAGCCAGCCGGCGAGCCAAATGAGCCATTTCTTAGTTTTCATCCGGCACCTCCCGCAAAACGACGAAGGCAGTCGGGACGCTGCGCGGACCGGTGATGGAAGAACAGGTGTTGACGATCTCGCCTTCATAGACCATCAGAGAGGACGAGCCGCCGTCCAGGTTCCCGACTGTGACCGCGCCGTAGCTGAGCATGACATCGCAGACGTTCTCCAGCGTCGCGCCGAGGGTCGTGATGCTGCGGCCATCCAGGACCAGCAACAAGATCGCGCCGTCCTCCCGCTGGCCGATCGCCGTGCGGGGGTTCACGCCGCCGGAGAGGTTCTGGGTCTGGATCTCCCCGTTGATGACGAGGGAAGAGGCGATGCCGTCGTGGGTGACGAAGCTCACGCCCCAGAGGATCTTCCTGTCCAGCGCTTCCTGCCCGGTCATCTTCCCCACGATCAAGATCCCGTTCTCGTCCAGCCCGACGACGTGATAGGAGAGAGAAGGGCTGCCCCAGAGGAGCTCCCCGCCGGAGATCACGAGACCGGTGGGGATGCCGCCGTTGCCGCGGCCCCCGTCGTCAACGAAACCGCCGGCGTTGGTGGCGGCGATGCCGCTGTACTTGTCGGCCATCTCGATCAGAGACAGGCCGGGGACCTTCCCGAGAGGCTCTGCGACGCCGAGCATCACCCGCTTCGGGTCGCGCACGATCAGCATCTTCCCGCGGCAGTTCCCGCTGGCGATCTCGATCAGCTCCACGCCGGGCTCATCCTCGTCTTCTGCGACCGGGATCTCGTCCAGATGGATCAGCGAGACGTCGATCTCTTTGGTCGCCAGATCTTCGGTGCGCTCCGCGCGGATCGCGTCGCGTTCCTCTTCCGTCAGGAAGATCCCCGGGACCCAGCGCAGAGCGCTGGTCTCCTGGACCGTGCGGCAGAAGAGCTCCGTCGCGCTGGGCGAGGGACCTTTCAGCAGGACCCAGACGACGCCCAGCAGCACGATACAGAAGCAAAGGACGGTCCCGAACACGAAGGCAAGGATCGGGCCAAGGATGCTCTTTTTCTTTTTTGCAGCCTTTTCTTCCATGTGAGCAGGTCCTTTATCTGTTGATGTTGAAAAAGGGGCGAGGGACGGAGAGCCGTCTTGATATATTGTAACATTATATAACCTGCAGGATAGATCTGCAAGTAGGAACGAACGATCCGTATATCCTGCGCGCATGTGCGCTTCGAGCGCTCAGCGAAAGACGCTTTTCCGGCTCTCGAGCGCACCGACTGATGAGCGTTGGAAGGCCGAGAGCTGTACGAGCCTCTTGCTTTCATGGCGGAAAAAGGCTATCATGAGAACGGGAGGGATCGATATGCTCATGATCTATCTGACCGATGTGGATGGGGTTCCGGATGAGGCGCAGGGCTTGCCGCTCTCCTCATACCGGCTGCACAGACTGGGAGCCTTGCAACAGCCCCGCGCCAGACGGCAGACCATCGCAGCGGAGCTGCTGCTGATCCGGGCGCTGCGTGAAAGCGGGGCTGCGCTGGAGCTGCCGCTGGATATCCACGCGCAGTTGGGCGGGAAGCCTTTCCTGGCGGTCTGCCCGTGGCATTTCAGCATCTCCCACTCCGGATCCTTTGCCGCCTGCGCGCTGTCTGACCATGAGATCGGTCTGGATATCCAGGAGGAACGGGGTTTCCCGAAGGCTTTCCTGTCCCGTTTTTTCCACGCAGACGAACAGCGCTATGTCCTGGATGCGGAAGACCGGGAAAAGGCCTTCTGTGAGATCTGGACGCGCAAAGAGAGCCTGCTGAAACTGAACGGGACGGGGCTCTATACGACCTTGGCGTCGTTCTCCTGCCTGGATCTCCCGGCCGGCGTATCGGGCTGGCATACGGAGACGGACCGGCTGCATATCGCCGTTTCTTCGCAAGGAGCCAAGGCCGAGCCGGACCGGATCTGCGTTTTGTCTGCCGGCGAGCTGCTATCAGGACTCACATACGCGGGCGGTAGAGGATGAACGTTGGATCTGTTCGTGCGGATGGTAAAGGATCGAAAAGAAGAGGAGCATGGGACGACCCATGCTCCTTTTTTCGTTACGTCGTAAGATCCAGTTCCTGCATCACGCGGCGGAGCTGCTCCAGATGGTCCTCGCTGATCTGCGTCAGCGGGAGACGGACGATCCCACTGTCCAGACCTGCCAGGCGCATCGCGGCCTTGACAGGCATGGGATTGGTCTCGATGAAGAGCGTGGAGAACAGCGCGGCGTAGCGGCTGTACAGGGTGGTAGCATCCCGATATTCGCCTTCCAGGCAGAGCGAGCAGAGCTCCGACACCGCAGAAGGGACCAGGTTGCTGGCCACTGAGATGACGCCGAGGGCGCCCAGCGCCATCATGGGGATCGTATTGTCGTCGTTCCCGCTCCAGAGGAAAAGATCGTCGCCGCAGAGGCTCCGCGTCCGGGCGATGAGACTGAAGTCACCGGAAGCCTCTTTGACGCCGTTGATGTTCGGATGCTTGGAGAGCTCGTGATACGTGTCCGCGTGGATAGAGATCCCGGTCCGGCTGGGGACGTTGTAAAGGATCATGGGCAGATCGACCCGGTCGGCCACATAGCTGAAATGCTCCACGAGCCCCTTTTGTGAAGTCTTGTTGTAGTACGGCGTGGTCATCAGGATCGCGTCGGCGCCGATCGCGCGGGCGTTCTCCGCTTTCCGCAGGACCGCCCGGGTATCGTTCCCGCCGACGCCGACGATCGTCTTCATCCGCCCACGACAGGCGTTCACGGTGCGGCGCACCAGCTCGTTGTGCTCGTCGATGGAGAGCGTCGCGTTCTCTCCCGTCGTGCCGCAGACCACGATCGCGGCGGTCCCGCCCTCGTATTGCCGGTCCAGCTGCTGCAGCAGCCGCTCATAGTCGATCCCATGCTCCGCGAACGGCGTCACGATCGCAGTACAGGATCCTTTGAAAACAGGCGTCTTGGTCATATGCACCTCCAGCATGATGGATGTCCTGCACAGTGTATGGTGCGAGGGGGCCCGCTATGCGTTCGATGATTGAAAAAGAGATCGTCTTCTGTTATAATATCGCATGACATCCTCGAAAGCTCGGGAAAGGAGAGCCGGCCTGTGGACCCGAAGAGAGTCGCGAGAGCCTTGTCGCTCCTGCTCATATTGCTGATGCTCGTCCCGTTCGCGCCCGAGGCGCGGGCGGACAGTTCGCTGTCGATCCGCGACCGGAAGGGGACGGTCCCGGCGGAAGCGCCCTGGCTGGACCGGGAGAGCTTTACCGATGGGAGCGGCTATGAGGACGTGCCGAACGGTGTGCAGACGGTGAGGATCGGCCTGTGCTTCGCCGGGACCGCAGTGGACGAAGCCTGGTTCGAGAACAGTTCCGGCCTGGGTTTCCGGATCGGCGTGTATGACGACTTGCGCAACTTTATCCAGTGGGCCTTTACGGACTGCAGCTTCCTGGTCATCTCCTGGGCAGAGTTTGCGGAGGACGGGCTGCAGATCCTGGGCGGCGACGAACTGGAGCCCGTATACTATTCCGGCGCGTCGACGCTGCTCGCCATCGAGCCGATCGACGGCGAGACGATCTTCAACGAGAACAGCTACCGAGGCGGCTTCGAGTGCCGGATGGCAGGAGACGGTCTGATGACGATCGTCAACTGCGTCGGGCTGGAAGACTATGTGAAGGGCGTCGTCCCCTATGAGATGGCCAACGGCTGGCCGATGGAGGCGCTGAAG
>JAFZOC010000324.1 GCA_017550765.1 Oscillospiraceae bacterium | reverse complement strand
CCGAGGCGGGCCTTGCCCCCTCGGGCTCCCCCCCTGCTCTGTCATCTGACGCTGCAGCGAGGTATTTTGACAGTCTCAGCAAGGGCCTATCCCCAGAACGGGGATAGGCTCTTGCACGTTATCGGGCAGCTTACTGGAGCTTCTCCAGGTACTCCACGATGCGGCGCACCGTGTGCAGCTGGACCGCGTCCTCGTCGGAGATGGTGATGCCGAACTCGTCCTCCAGGGACATGATCAGCTCCACCACGTCCAGAGAGTCGGCGCCGATGTCGTCGATAAGGTCGGTGTCCAGGGTGATGGTCTCGGGATCCAACTCGAACTGGCTCGCCAGGGCCTGCTGTACTTTTTCAAAGATCATGTTCTATCCTCCGATGTGCTGTGCACAGTTGTTCTCGGTCCCTCAGGCCCACTCGCGGCTCTGGGGCTTGTTCGTCTTGGGGGTCTCGGGCTTGACGTAGGAGACCACCACGCGGCGGTTGGGCTCCACGCCGGTGGAGCTGGTGGTGACGCCCTCCACGTCCTGCAGGGCGGTGTGGATCACATGGCGCTCGTAGCTGTTCATGGGCTCGAAGGCCATGCTGCGCTTGTACTTGAGGACCTTCTCGGCCATCTTCCGGGCGGAGCTGGCCAGGGCGTCCTCCCGCTTGCTGCGGTAGCCCTCGGCGTCCACGCTGATGTGCATGTGCTTGTCGTTGCCCTTGTTGACGGCGTAGTTGGTCAGGTGCTGGATCGCGTCCAGGGTCTCGCCCCGGCGTCCGATGATCGCGCCCATGTTGTCGCCGCGGAGCTCCACCCCGATCCCGCCGTTCTCTCTGCGGCGGATCTGGATCTCAGCCTTGACGCCCATGTGCTCCAGCAGCCCCGTGAGGAAGCTGCGGATCGCGGCGAACTCCCGCTCCTCGTCCTCCGGAGAGACGGGGGCGACGGGCATCTCGGCCTTGGGGGCCTTCTCGGTCTTCGGGGGCTTCTCGGCCTTGGGGGCCTTCTCGGTCTTGGGGGCCTTCTCGGTCTTGGCAGGCGCCGCAGCCGGGGCCGGCTCCGCCGGACGGACGGGCCGCTCCTCCACGTCGGGAGCAGGCCGCTCCTCCTGTACCGGGGCGGGCTCGTCGGGCACCTGATAGCCCACGCGCACGATCGCGGGGGCCGCGCCGAAGCCCAGGAAACCGGTCTTGGGCAGCTGCAGCACCTCGACCGTCACGTCCTCCCGCTCCAGATGCAGCTCCGCCAGGGCGGCGGCGATGGCGTCATCGGTGGTGCGGGCAGACTTTTCCAGATATTTTTCCATTCGTCTATGTTCTCCTTATTCCTGCTCGTCGGCGGGAGAGCCGATGCTCTCCGCGGTCTCGGTCGCGAGATCGGCGCTCTCCTCCACGGTCTCGTCGATGGAGGCGGCTCCCTCGGACTCCAGCGCGGCGGCGAGGGTGGCCTCCTCGGCGTGCTCGGGATCGTCGTAGCGGTCAGGCACATAGGCGCGGCCCCGGGCGTAGCGGCGGTTGCCCACCTGGGAAGCGGGCTTCTCCGCCTCCTTGACGCCCAGACGCTCCCTGCGGGCGGCGCGCTCGTCGCGGACGGCGGCGGCGCGGCGCTCGTCGGCCTTCTGCTTCTCGCCGGCCTGGAGCTTCTTCTTGCTGGTGTTGCTGTTGACCACAGTCTTGCCTTCGGTCCGCAGCCGTTCGGTCTCTTCCCGCTTCTCTTCCAGCTCCCGCTCCCGCTCGCTGCGGGCGGCCAGCTTCAGAGCGTCCTCTTCATCCAGCTGCTTCTTGTAGATCTTGGTCAGGATGAAGTCGCGGATCATGTTGAAGATGCTGTTGGCGATCCAGTAGATGCCCATGGCCGCGGGCATGGAGAAGCAGATCCAGATGCTCATGAGGGGCATCATGAGGGTCATGCTCTTGCTCATGCTCTCCG
Organism: Oscillospiraceae bacterium; assembly: GCA_017550765.1. The sequence continues at coordinate 832 of JAFZOC010000324.1, read as the reverse complement.
CCTGGGCGTTCTGCTGGGCGGTGGTGGGGTTGTTCTTCTGGCTGACGAACATGCTCAGCCAGCTCATGCCCGCGGACACGAAGGGGATCAGGAACAGGCCGATCGCCGCCCAGGTCCAGGGGCCGGTGAAGATGGTGTGCCAGTCGGGCTGTTCGCCCAGGTTCATGCCCAGGAAGCCGAAGTCGATATCCATCAGGCCCTTGACCTTCTCGCCCAGGGCGGACTGGACGGCGTCCCAGTTCTGGTGGGCCAGGTCCGTGAGGACGATCTGCTCGTAGGCTTTCGCGCGGGCGGAGAGGTCCGCGATGTCGGCGGCGAAGAACTCCTTCAGCGCGTCCACCACGGAGCTGTCGGCCAGCATCATGCGGGTGATGGGCATGCGGATGATGGCGTACAGTGGGATCAGCAGGAACATGGGCAGGAGGGACCAGAGGCAGCCGGACATGGGGCTGATGCCCTCCTCCTGGTAGAGCTTCTGCATCTCCTGCTGGAGCTTCTGGGGGTTGCCCTCATGCCGGCGCTGGATCTCCTGGATCCGGGGCTGCAGGCGGGTGGAGCGCATCATGCTCTTCTTGCTCTTGGCCATGAAGGGGGCGACCACCAGGTTGACCGCCAGAGAGAAGAGGATGATGGACACGCCGTAGTTGCCGGTCAGTCCGTAGAACCAGAGCATCAGCTTGGCAAAGGGCCAGGACAGGATCTCCCATATGGACATAGTGATGTCTCCTTTTTCTAGGGTACGGGGTCGAAAAAGCCGCGTTTCCCCTTATAGAAGGGGTGACAGCAGCCGAGGCGCTTCAGCGCCATCCAGCCGCCCTTCAGGGCGCCGTAT
>JAFZOC010000323.1 GCA_017550765.1 Oscillospiraceae bacterium | reverse complement strand
CCCCCTTCACCCTTCCCCCATGCTTGTTGAAACGATGCCGGATCGACTTTGTCTACAATCTGCGAGGGGCGGCTCGCGCCGCCCCTCTGGGATATCGCTTTGGGATCGGTCCTGTCGCGGACCGGGACGATCAGTTCGCCGTGAAGTAGGTCTCCGCCGCGATGCTGTAGCGGGCAAGAGCCTTCAGCAGGTCGGCCAGATCGTCGGATTGGCCGTTGCTGAGCACCTTGTAGACGTAGCTCAGCGCGCAGTAGTCGATCGTCGCGACCACGCCGCCGGTCTTGCTGGTGACTTCCACATGGAAGTTCCTGTCCAGATCCTTGGCGACGACGTTGCCGATCTCGATGTAGTAGTAGTTGCCCTTCTTGACAGGCTTGACCACCTTGCCATCCACCTTGAAGGTGAACTGGCTGATCTCGGTGCCCTTCACCTGGAAGTAGTGGCGGATCACGGTGTCTTCCTTCAGCAGGAGGCTGGAGCCGTAGTAGCTCAGACCGGTGCCGTCCTTGACGTCCTTGGACAGCGCATAGGCGCTGAACATATCTGCGCTCACGCCGTCGAGATCGCCGACGACCTCAACGCGGGCATCCGCGTTGTAGTCGAAGTAGAGCTGCGACAGGCTGCCCACATCGGACAGCGCGTTGACCAGGTCAACGAGCGCCTCGTCGTCGCTGTTCTGGCGGACGTACTCGATGTAATCCTGGGCTCTGTAGACACAGCCGGTCTCGGTGATGTCCGTGCCGTTGACGTCCAACAGCTTGACGAGAGCATCCTCGCCGTCGTAGAGACGCAGGACGCGCTCCTCGGTAAGCTGCGCGAACTTCACGAAGGTGGTGAAGCCGTAGACGGTCTTGCCGTTCAGGGTCTCGGTCTTGGCCTGGGATACCGGGGTCTTCTCCTCGCCGATCAGGACATAGGCGCCCTCGTCAGCCAGGATCTCCTCCGGCAGCTCCAGGTAGAAGTTGATGGCGATCTTGCCCTTCAGGCTCAGGCTCTTGCCGGCGACGATCGCGGCATCCACTTCAGCAGCAGCCGTGCAGATGATGTCGGCGCGGTCGCGGACGCGGATGCGCGGGAAGAACGCGGTGTCCTTCCAGGTGTCGTCATAGGAGCTGAGACCGGTGGCGGAGATCTGGCAGCCGACGGTCAGATCCTTCACGTCCTCGGCGGTGGTGATGTAGCCGTCGATGAACACGCGGGCCACATCGCCGTTGGCGTCCTTCACCATGATGGTCTGGATCAGGCCGTTCTCGTACTCGAAGCTCTCCACGGTGCCGTTCAGGGTGACCAGCGTGCCCAGCAGGCTCAGATCGTTGATCTGGGCCGCCGTCGCCACGGTGGGCTCCACGGGGTCGGTCTCGCCGATCTTCTCGATGCTCATGACCTGCAGCTCCATCTCAGCCTGGTAGAAGTCGGTGTAGCCGGTGATCCGGACCACATCGCCGATCTTGAAGTTGCCGGAGACGGGGAAGCAGCAGATGCCGGCAGTGGCATCCTGCACGTAGATGCAGTCGAAGAAGGCGGTGTCCTTGTCATAGCCGGAGGCGTTGGAGGTGACGACGCCCTCGATGGTGTACACCAGGCCGATCTCGGTCTGGGCCTGGACCTCGGCGATGTCGGTGATCTTGACCTCGTTGAAGCCCTTGACCAGGTTCTCGCAGATCTTGTAGTTGGCGTAGTTCTTCTGGTTGTCCGCATCGGTGGAGCCGCTGGACACAGCAGCCTGGACCTCGAAGTTGGACATGAAGGCCGCGCCGGCCACGATGATCAGGCCCTTGCCCTCCAGCTGCTCGCTGGCCATGACCAGGACGCGCTCACCGTCGCTGTACGGGTAGACCAGATCGTTCTTGCCGTCACCGTCGCAGTCCTTGGTGTAGGTGGTGCTGTGGCCGTAGACGATGGGCGTCACGGTCTCGGGCACGCCCGCACCTTCGAAGAAGACGGAGCAGCCGCCGTAGTTGGAGTAGACCTCGCTGTACTCGCGGTCGTTGGGATGTTCGGGATCGACGATGACGCCCTCCATCAGGTAGCTGTCGAAGTTGAAGGCGTCGAAGTACAGGCGCTGGGCCTGGCCGCCGTTGAGTTCGTCGTCCATGACCTCATCGTCGCCCAAGCGGATGCTGGAGCCGAGGGCGGCCAGCAGCTCGTTCTGGGTCTCCGCCATGTGTTTGGTGCCCTCGGGCAGGCTGAAGTTCTCGTAGTTGTCGCCCCAGCCGCTGACGATCACCTGACCGCCGTTGGCGTTGAAGGCGGCGATGGCGGCGAGCTCATCCGCGGAGTAGGTCCTCGGGTCGGACTGGGCAGCGGCAAGGCGGCGGGAAGGAGCCGTGAAGATGATGGCCACGTACTTCTCGTTGGAGCAGGCGGCGATCAGTTCCTCAGAGGTCTTCAGCTCCACGGTGCGCACGCCGAAGCCTGCGGCCAGAGCGCCGAAGTTGCCCATGCTGTCCTTGTAGTTGCCGGCGACGTACTCGTTGTAGTGGGAGGCGTCGATACCGATGTAGACCAGAGCGTCAGCGTCCTTGACCTGCAGCTCGATATCCTTGGAGAAGGTGTACTCCACGCCGTCCAGCTCGATCACGGCCGTCACGGTGATGGTCATGATCTTCGCCTTGGTCGGGGTGTACTTGAACTCCACAGCGGAAGTGGAGCTGGCGGGGATGGTGCCGCCGGTGGTGTCGGTGCCGATGACTTCACTGCCGTTGCAGGTGTAGACGACCGACTTGATGGTGGCAGCCTTGCTCTCGCTGTTGAAGAAGGTGGTGGTCAGGGTGAACTCCTCGCCGGTGACGGGCGTGGAGGTGCCGCATTCCACGGCGGAGATGCCGAGCTTCAGGCTCTCGCCCACCCACACGGGAGCGGTGACAGCCAGGTCGCCGTCAGCCTGGGTGACGCGGACGAAGTAGTAGCTGTAGGTGGGCGCCAGGGTCGTGGTCAGCAGGCCGGTGGCGATCTCAGTGGGATCGGACCAGGTGTAGGCCACGGCGCCGGAGTTGGCCACCAGCTCCACCTTGGTGATGGAGTCGCTGTTGTCGGGATCGTACACGGACACGGAGAACTCCAGGGCCTCGGGCACTTCGCTGAAGATCGTGCCGAGCGGCTCGCCGTTGACGGTGTACTGGATCTCCAGATCCTTGTCTTCGGTCGCGTACACGCGGTACTGGCGGATGGCGTCGTAGATGCCCTGCTCGGAGAAGTCGTCGGTGTAGATGACGTCGCGGGCGTCGTTGGCGTTGCCCCAGCGGCCTTTATGGTTGTCCTGGTTGTTGGTGGGGGCGACGTGCCAGCCCTTGTCCAGGGCCATGATGTACTGCTCATAGCTCGGATAGTAGCCGCCGGCGCCGATCTGGCCCTCGCCGTTGCCGACCTCGACCAGGTAGATGCGGCTGTCGGTGACAGCGTCCCAGTAGGAGAAGTCGGTGAAGTTGCCGAAGGTCTTGCCCGGGTGGTTGAACTGGCTCAGGGTGTCCACCAGAGCCTCGTTGTCCAGCAGCGCGTAGTAGGCCTTCATGCCGGCGTCGTTGGTCTTGTTGTTCAGCGTCGCGTTGTTGCGGGAGACGATGCCGGGGCTGTTGAAGGTGTTGATGTGGCCGGGGCCGCCGGACCAGGTCATCTCAAAGCCGGCGATGGCGATGAGATCGGAGTGGCTGGCGTTGAAGGCGGCCACAGCGTTGCGGTAGCTCGTCCAGGTCTCCTGGCTGGCCGCGGTCATCTGGCTCACGTCATAGAGACCGGCCTCGGGGTTGGCTGCGGAGGTGGAGTCGAAGTAGTTGGAGTGGTCTGTGAAGGCGACGAACTGGATGTTGCCGCTCTCGGGGATCGCGGCGATGTAGTCCAGCGCGGCCTCCAGAGAGCCGGAGCCGTCGGAGTAGGTGGTGTGAGAGTGCAGCTGGCCGAAGTAGAGCTGGAACTGGGCCTTGCCCACATAGAAGCTCCAGGTCTTCTCGGCGGTCTTGCCGTCCGTGCGGGTCACGGTCACAGTGACGGTGTAGCGGCCGTCGGCCATGTCCTCAGCAGGCTCGTACTTCAGCAGGCCCTCCTCGAAGACGGCCTCCACGGTCTCGCCGTTGAGGGTCATGGTGAAGACGGCGTTCTCGCCCACGTTGCCGATCTCAGCGGAGATGACGGGCCGCTTGTCGTCCAGGGTCTGGGCGTTGGCGGAAGGCGTCAGCTTGACGATGATGGGCTCATCCACGACCGTGACGGTCTTGATGCCCTGGTAGGCGATGTTGTAGCTGTTGGTGACCTGGACGGTCAGCTTGAAGTTCTCGACCACGCCCTGTGCATCCAGCTCGGAAGCGGGGATGGTGAAGGAATAGGTCTTGCCGTCCACGGTGTAGTCGGTGACGACGTTGGTCACATCGCCCACGGTGTAGGTGATGTCGATGCTGCGGATCTCGGCGGCCAGGTCGTCCAGCGTGAACTTGACTTCGTAATCCTGCTCGATGAAGCGGGAGTCCTCGCAGGCGAAGCGGACGTTCGGGACCTGCGCCACGCCGTCACGGATCTCCGTGCCGTCGGCCACGGGATAGAAGTTGAAGCGGAAGATGTCCGCATCGGTGGACTTGAAGGTCCAGCCGGAGAAGCTGCCGGAGAAGAACTCGATGCAGACGGGGTTGCCGTTGTAGTTGGCGGTCTTATTGTAGAGGATGTAGCCGGAGCCGTTCTTGGTCAGATACCACTTGGTGTACTCGTCCACCGTATCCTGGAAGAAGAGCTCCTCCTTGTTGTTGGTGGCCAGGTACTTGCCGCCGACCTCGAGCACGTAGTAACGGCCCGGGTTGTCCGCCACGGTGAAGACCAGGGCGCCGTTGGTCACGACGGCCTTGCCGCCCTCGATGGTGGCGGGCACATTGGTCAGGCCGTTGCCCATGTCGTTGGGGATGCCCAGCACGCCCTCGGCGCTGGCATTGTAGACGACATACTGGCTGCCCTTGTTCAGGACCTTGTCCCAGGTGCCGTCGTCCGTCTCTTCAGAGGCGTCGTTGGGATCCACGAGGTAGAACTGCAGACCGTAGTTGGCCTCGCTGGGAGAATTGGTGGCATAGCCGGAGAAGACCTCGGTGCCGTTCTTCAGGAAGGCCTCCACGTAGCAGTTCTTTCCGTCCAGGGTCAGGCTGCTGCTGGAGACGTACCAGGTGTGGGTGGCCGCGTTGCACTGGGCGATGTTCCAGGTGGAGACGGTCTCCGCGTTGTAGTTCGCGTTCACCGTCAGCTCCACGTAGGTGTCGCTGATCCAGGCGGAGAGCACGTTCTCGCCGTTGGAGAACTTGTAGGTGCCGTCCTCGTTGACGGTGACGGTCCACACCAGAGGCGCGGTGAAGCTGTCGGTCACGGGACCGATGGCCTTGATGTACCAGTCGCCGTTGGGCACGGAGCTGGCCGCGGTCTTGTGGGTGGGGCTGTAGATCAGCACAGTGGCGCCGTCGGTCAGCTGGCTCAGATCGGTGACCAGGGTGCCGACCTTGATGCTGTCGTCGCCGGGCTCAGGAGGCTCCTCGGAAGAGCCGCCTCTGCTGATGCCGTAGAAGTCGAACTTGTAGGCGGCGTTGTTGTCCTTCACGCTGAAGGTGGTGAAACCGCTGTAGTACTCCAGAGCCTGGACCTTGTCATTGTACTTGGCATTGACGCTCAGCACATACCAGGTGCCGTCGTCCTGCCGCTGCAGCGTCCAGGTGGAGTAGTCTGAAGCCTCATCGGCAAAGCTCAGGCCGTTGCCGGTGGGGGCGGCGGTGAGGTACTTGCCTTCCTGATCGGTGAAGGTGTAGACCCCATCGGTCACGCTGACGGTCAGGAACGCCATGGTCTCGGTGCGGACCAGGATATCGTTCTCGGGCGTGGCCGCCTCGCCGGCCAGCTTCTTGCCGCTGGCGGTGGTGGTCATAGCCTCGCTGCCGGCGGGGTAGAAGATCACGATCTGGGCTCCGTCCACAGGAGCGTCGCTCAGTTTGGGCAAATTGGTGGTGTCAACGATGCCGTAGAATTCAAACTTGTAGGCAGCATTGTCGTCCTTCACGCTGAAGGTGGTGAAACCGCTGTAGTACTCAAGGGCCTGTACCTTGTCGTTGTACTTGGCGTTGACGTTCAGCACGTACCAGGTGCCGTCGGCCTGCTGCTGCAGCGTCCACTTGGAGTAGTCGGACTCGGCGTCGGCAAAGCTCAGGCCGTTGCCGGTGGGGGCGGCGGTCAGGAACTTGCCCTCCTGGTCGGCGAAGGTGTACACACCGTCGGTCACGCTGACGGTGAGCAACGCCATCTCCTCGGTGAGGGCGATTTTGCCGTCCTCGGGCGTAGCAGCTGTGCCGGCCAGCTTCTTGCCGCTGGCGGTGGAGGTCATGACCTCGCTGCCGGCGGGATAGAAGATGACGATCTGGTCGCCGTTCTCGGGGGCCGTGTCGAACTTGACCAGCTCGGTCACCTCGACCTCAGGCTCCTCGGGAACGATGGTGATACGGCCCTGGCCGTTGGGATCGGCGTACGCCTCGCCGACCACATGCTCATGCGTCCCGTCGCCCGGCAGGCTCTGGATGTAGTTGATCAGGACCTTGTTGTCCAGCATCACTTCGTCCAGGATCACCGTCACGTTCTTCGTGCCGAACATGGCGTAGCCGTCGCCCTGGTTCTTCAGCATGTAGTTGTGAGAGGCCAGCCGGTAGGTCTTCGTCAGATCCAGAGGCTCATACTCGCCCGTCTCCTTGTTCAGGACCTGCACGTTCTGCACACGGTAGGGCTTGCCCGCCGTGCCGGCCCACATCCCGCTGTCGTCCAGCGTCACGTTCGGCTCCAGCGAGGTGTGGATCTCATACTTCAGGCCCGCCACCTGCGGGAAGCCGCCGCTGGCCGTCGGGCAGTTCCGGGACCCGTGCTCCAGAGCGTCCAGGATCTGCTGGCCCGTGACCTCCACCAGGCAGGCCGCGTTCCCGAACGGATGCACGCTCAGGATCTGCCCGAAGGTGATGTCGCCCGCCGGGATGTTCGCGCGCACTCCGCCGCCGTTCACGAACGCGATGTCCGCGTCCAGAACGTTCAGATACGCGTCCGCGCACAGGTCGCCCAGGTTGGTCTCGCCCATCCGGACCACCTGCACCCCGTCCACCTTCATGACCAGGTCATACGCGGTGTAGGCCACGACCTCGTTCAGCAGGTCCTCGTACTGCGCCTCGATCTGGGCGATGTACGTCGCGGTATCCGCGTCGTCCTGCACCTTCTCAGACGCCGGCAGGATCTCCATCTTCAGGCTGCCGTCCTCCAGGAAGCTCAGCTTGCCGATGTTCGCAAGTTTCGTTCCCGTCTGGCCGTGCAGCACGACCTTGTTGTCAGCGCCCAGGATCTGCGTGTCGATCACGCTGTGGCTGTGGCCGTCGATGAACGCGTCCACGCCGCTCAGCTGCGGGATGATGTCCGTCGCACGCCACGGGGCAGACTGCTCGTCGATGCCCATGTGGCCCACCACGATCACATACTCAGCGCCATCGGCCCTCGCCGCGTCGATCGCAGCCTGCGCCGCGTTCACCACGCCCGCGCCGGTGCTGTCCTGGCAGAAGCCGTAGATGTAGTTCCCCTCGCCGTCCTGGAAGTAGGTCGGCGTCGACTTCGTGATCGTCTCCGGCGTGCTCAGGCCCACGAAGGCCACCTTCTTGCCGTCCGCCTCAAAGATCTTGTACGCGTCCAGCACCGGCGTCGTCGGCTCGCCGTTCGAATAGTTCATGAAGTTCGCCGAGACATACGGGAAGCTCGCATTCTCCCTGTTCTCAAAGAACTTCGGCATCGTGTAGTCGAACTCGTGGTTGCCCGGGATCGCCAGGTCGTAGCCCACGTAGTTCATGATGTCGATGATGTAGCTGCCCTCGCTCAGGGTCCCGATCGGGCCGCCCTGCACGTGGTCGCCCGCATCCACCAGGAGGACCGTGTTGCCCTCCGCCTCCAGGCTCTTCTTCAGGTCGGCCAGGCCCGCGTAGCCCCAGCCGTCCTTGATCCCGCAGTGCACGTCGTTCGTGAACAGGATCACAAGGCCCGGATCCACTTCCGGCTCGGTAGCGGTCCAGGGCTCGATCTCCTCCGCCTTGGTGTTGCGCAGCTGCAGGGTGCTGTTGTAGATGCCCACCGCGCCGGTGAAGTTGATCACGTCGTCCACCGCCAGGGCGGGATCCGCGACCGCTTTGTAAAGGAGGAAACTGTTGTCGTTGTCGTCCTTCACATAGGTGTTGTTGCCGTCCACGGAGGTGACCGTCAGCTTCTCGATGTGCACGTAGGTGCAGATGTCCGCACTGGTGATGGCATCGAGGGTGGTGGTCTTCGGGACCAGCTCCAGGCCCTCGGACTTCTCATAGGTCGCGCCGCTCAGTTCCGGCAGGCCCTTGTAGACAGCGCGGGTGCCGCTGCCGATCAGCGTATCGCCCAGGGCGATATCCGTGGGAGCCGCAGAGAAGAACAGGCAGATGCCGCCCGTGGCGTCCTGCACGTAGATGTTCTTGCCGTCCACCAGGGTCACCACGCCCTTGACGGTGAACTCGCCGCTCTCCGCCGCCAGCACGTCCTCGATGGGCGTGGTGGTCACCGCGGGAGGCTCGGTCGGCTCAGGGGGATCCGTGGGCTCGGGGGGATCGGTGGGATCCACAGGCGTGATCGTCCCGCCGCCCTCTTCATCCAGGACCCAGATGTTGGTGGTGCCTGCGATGTTGTCGTTGACCGTCTTGTAGCAGCGCCAGTCGGGCCCGTTCTGCCCCACAGTAGTGGCGCCCAGGAAACGGTCCTGGGTCCCGTCGCTGGCCTTGAAGTGCGCCTGCTCGAAGGACCAGACAGCAGAGTCGCCGCTCACGCGAACGCCGTTATTGCTGTTGGTCACGCGCAGACCGCCGTTGGGACCAACGATGGTATAGGTCCCATCCCCCAGCGGGGTGACCGTCCAGCCGTAGTCGGCTGCGCTCCCCAGCGTGAGGGTGGATCCGTCCGGAGAAACTTCCTCAGCCTTCGGGCCGGCATTGGTCGCCGACGCTGTCGGCAACACATAGGTCGTCCCGTTGCTGTTGAGGTCCATCGTGATCGCGATCGTGTCGTCGGCCGTGATCTGGTCCAGCGACGTCAGCGTCCACGTCGTAGTCTCCTCTGCGAAAGCCATCGTGGTCGGCATGAGCGAGAGCACCATGGCGACCAGCAGGACGATCGAGAGGATCCTGCTTATCCTCCTCTTCTTCATTGGGTATCCTCCTTCTGCATATTCTGTGTGCGTCCGACGCACACAAATGTACAGAGTAAGTATAGCACAAGCACTTTCTGAGGGAAAGCACTTTTTTACAAAAAACCTATAGGAGATCCGACTATATTCTGTGGTCGTTTTTGTAGGTCTTAACAAAATACGCTTTCTTGACACTTCCCCCGGATCTTGCTATCCTTGGATCACAGGATGCGAAAGGGCCGTCCCGGCCACAGTCCTTCCATCCAGTCCCATCCACATCGAGGTCCTGCATATGACACGACAGAAGTCTCCTGCCGCCCGCTCCTTCCGGCCCCGGGACCATATCTGGTCCTTCGCGGTGCTTGCCACCGCGGCGCTGCTCTTCATCCTGGTGCGGCTCTGGCTGCGCTCGGACGATCCCGCCGCGAAGCCCAAGGGCGACTACGTAGAATACGAACGCGGCACCGTGGTCTCCATCCTCACCGACAGCAGCTTCTCCGACCCGGATTCCGACGGAGGCTGGCGCGGGGAACAGATGATGCTGGTGGATGTGAAGACCGGACAGTACGCGGGCGAGCAGATGCTGGTCTACAATTTCATCGGCCCCCTGGACAATGTCCCCGTCCGCGAGGGCGACGGCGTGGTCCTGAGCGTGAACACCTACCGCGACGGCCGTCACACCGCCACCGTCTTCGAATATGACAGGCTCGTGGGCCTTGCGGTCGTGGTGGGCCTCTTCTTCCTGGCGACCCTGCTGGTGGGCCGCGGGACGGGAGCCCGCTCGCTCCTGGCTCTGGCGCTGACGGTGCTGTGCCTGCTGTATGTGCTCTTCCCGCTGCTGCTGCGCGGGGCCCCTACCCTGCCCTGCGTCTT
>JAFZOC010000322.1 GCA_017550765.1 Oscillospiraceae bacterium | reverse complement strand
GGACCGCGCAGCGCAGCGCGGAGAGGAGCAGCTCCTCGATCCTGTCCATCTCAGGATCAGAAGCCGTCGGAATCCTGGTCGTCGGGGATGATGATCTCGATCTCGCCCTCGTTCTCGATGAGCTGCGCCTGGGAGATCGTCTCCTCCTCGCCGGTCTCGGCGGTCTCTTCGGCCTGCGCGTCAGCGTCGTTCCCGCCGTTCACCGGCGCAGCGACGCCGTCCGCGCCCTTCTGCGCATCGTCGGAGACCGCGGCGATCTCGCCGGTCCCATCCTGGGCATCGGGCGCGGCGCCAAAGGGCTTCCAGACCAGCAGCACCACGACCAGTGCCAGCACGGCCATCGCCACAACGATCCAAACTGTCGTCTTTTCTTTCATGTTGACCTCCTAGTCTTCCGGGAGCAGATAGCCGCTCTCGCGCATCTGCCCGATCGATCCTTCGATCGCGGCCCTCGCCTGGGCGGGGTCCTCGATCTCATATTCCTCCAGCACGGCGGACAGCAGCTCGTCCGTGTCTGCCCCGTGCTCCAGCCGCTCCCACAGGAAAGCGGCGCTCTCACTGATCTGGGTGATATAGGGGACCTGGTCCCGGACGCCCTTCGCGGCGACCAGGAGATGCTCCCCGCAGATCGAGGTCAGCACGACCCCGGTCCTCGTGCGATATCTCGGCATCGGATCAGCCCTCCCCTTCTTCCAGGCTCGCCATCAGGGTGGCGCGCAGCAGCTCTGTAGAGGCGTCGTCCCCCAGGTCGCGGTACTTCCATGCGGGGACCGCCTGCAGCATCCGCTCCAGCACCTGGCTCAGGGCGAGGATGTCCGCCCGGGTCTCGGGGACGACGATGAACTGCTGCAGCAGCGGCATCACTGTATCCCGCGGGACCAGCGGCTCGATGATGTTCTCCGGCCCCTGTTCCAGCAGCACCAGTCCGCCCAGCGGCGCGGATACCGCGGAGTGCAGGTCCTCTTTCCCGTTCCAGGAGCTGGGATGGACCCAAACGGTCCCGTCGTCCCGGGTCTCCAGGACGGGCATGTCCCCGGAGATCATCTGGATCTCGCCGGGATGCAGCCGCTGCCAGTTGAGGTATTGGGTGGTCTTCCCCACCTCGCTGGGGCCGGTCAGCAGCCAGGCCCGTCCCCGCCATGTGAAGGCGGCGGAGTGGAAGATGCTGCAGTGCCAGCGCAGGAGCGCCCGGGCCGTGAGCTCGATCAGACAGCGGTATTCCACATAGTCGTCTGACGCATCCGGCGGCAAAAAGTTCCGCCCCAGTTCGATCTTTTCCGGACTGACCCGGATATCCGGCTCCACGCCTTCGACAGCGCGGGGCAGCGGGCGGAGCCGTGCGCGCGTAGCCGGGTACAGGAAACTGTAGTGCATGGGATGGCCCGCGTATGTCATGCGATAGACCTTCGCCATCCGGACAGCCTCCCTTCCGCGCTGGACCGCGCCCGCTCCTTTCGGCGCAAAGACTTACATATATATTATAGCATCCTTTCCCCGTTCGTACAAGAGGCAGGATACGGAAAGGAACAACGCGGAGAGTTCCCTCTCCGCGCTGCCTGTTCGTTGTGTCTCGTTCTGTCTGTGCCGATCACGGCTCGACCGGCAGTTCGAAATTCTCGAACACCTTGATCGTCGTATCCACCGGGATGTCCGTTTTCTCCAGATCGGCCTTGTTGCCCAGGCCGGAGTAGGTGCGGGCCGCGATGCCGGTGACGATCAGGCCGTCGGGCGTGACCCAGTACTGCACGACACGATCGTTCTCTTTCATCAGAGTCGGGCTGCCGTCTACAAGCACTTGCAGGTAAGTCAGATACCCGCTCTTGACGCCCTTGCTGCGGAAAATGGTTTCCGGCTTGAGAAGCACCGTACTGCCGCCCACATTCGTGGTCTTCACCGTCAGCGTCGTGCAGACGTTCGCCTCCTCGTCCTCGCTGACGATCACGAAGCCCGTCTCCCGATACAGAGCATCGTCGATATCGGAGATCAGCCAGGCGTCAAAGATATCGAAGTTCTCCTTGCTGTAGGTGTAATGGAAGTAGGGCTGCAGGTATGCAGTGGGGACCTCCTTCAGGTAGTAGACCGTGTTCGCCACCGGTGCCATCGCAAAGCCGTTGACCGACAATGCAGCGGACGCGCTCCAGGCCCCTCTGTTGCTTTCTTTGATGTAATCCGTGGTGTAGGTCGTGCCGTCCACATCCGCGGGATCGTTCTCACCGCTGTAGTCCAGCGCCTTCGCAGCCGCCGCATCAAAGCCCGTGCTCTTGCCGGCGTAATCGCTGTAGTAGCCGCCGTAGAGCGTGCCGTCCCGTGTCAGGTCGGTGATGCTGAAGGTCTTTTCCCCGCCGTACAAAGCACCTTCCGTAGCTGCGGGGAAGCGTTCCAGGGTGCAGTCGCTGGAGTGATACACGTAGAAGAATCCGACGAACCTGTTGGTGTAATACACTCTGTAGTCGGAGTTGGAGGCGTCGATGGAACCCTCGACAAGCGCCGGATCCGTCGTGCTCACGACGCCTGCCGTGGCGACATCGCCGCTCTTGTTGCAGTGGGCCGAGGTCTCGACGTTATAGAGCATGAATCCGTCCGGCATGGAAGCATTGGGCTCCACGACCGTATAGTCCGTATCCTTCGTGATACTGGTGAAGCAGATCCTCCAGCCCGGCTTGATCTTGATGGTGACGGGCGTTCCGCCATCCACGTTGTCGAACCAGTAGTAGCCGGTGTACTCGCCTTCGATCGGCTCGCCCTGATCATTGGTCTTCTGCTCCAGCGTTGCGCCGGTGACTTCCAGCCCGTCCGCCTCCCAGACGATCTTGGTCGGATCCGGGTTTTCAGGATCCAGGAAGTTCGGATCATTCTGTGCGAGATCGCAGAGATTGTCCGGGTCGTTCAGGACAACGAACCAGAAGGTGTGATAATCCGGATCGTAGTTATCATCACCCTTATAAGGAGTCGTCGTGTTCTCCATGGTGACCTGGAAGGTGAACAGCTCATCCTCGGGAGAGCCTTCGGTGACCGCCTTTGCGATCTGGAGATTGCTTCGACGGTCATTGTCCGCCCTCAGCGTATTGGTGGGGGCGTCGGTCTGGACGTAGAGCTTGCCGTTGAATCTGTAATAGGTCCTCCCGTCGACGGTAGAGACGACTCTCGTGAGATCCGCGGGATTCGTGTCGGTGATGTCGCTGGGGAAGTTGTCGTTGTATATCTCCCCTGCCTTCAGCTCGTCAGTGACCAGGATCAGCATTTTGTTCTCGGCGTTGATGACCATGGGGTGGTAGGTGTAGGCCGTCAGGTCCCAGAACCAGGGGGAACCATCGGTCTCAACGACGGAGTAGTCATGGCCGGTGGTGTTCATGGTGAGCTTGCCGGCGCTGTCCACCGTCATGATGCCGCAGGAGATGTAGATCGTGGAATCGGCCGTGGCGGGCACCTGCACCCACTCGTGTTCTTCTCCCGGGACCTGTGTGGGCTCACCCATCACAACACCCAGATATTTCTCCCCATCTTTCGTGACGGTCAGGGTGATCTGTTCAGCCTGTTGCGCGTCCAGATCGTTGTGCCAGTACTTGATGATGTCGATGGTCTGGTCCTCCAGCAGCATGGCGCCGGAGACAAGGCCGTTCTCGGGAGGATCGGTGAACGTGTCGTTACCCAGGGTGTAGGTCGTGTACAGGTGCGTGTTGGTCAGGATATTGTAGTTGACGACTTTATTCTGCGCGAGCGCCTGGTCGATGGCGGCCTGGAAAGCGGCCGTCGTCGCGTAGGTGGTGGTCCCGTCGCTCCAGGTGCCAGCGCCTTCCGTCTCGCCCGAGGTATAGGTAAAGTCGTGTCCGTCCACGGTGACGACCAGCTGTTCCCTGACAGCGTTCTTCAGCTTGCCCAGCTGATAGTCTGGCATATTGTTGTTCAGGTTCGCCAGCAGGTCGTAGGCCTCCTGGCTGGGCCAGACGTCGAAGGTGATGGTGTAGATCGTCTCATCCAGCAGGGCTCCCGCGTCGGACAGGTCCCAGGTCACGCCGTTCGTGGAGGAGTAGCCGGCGGCGGGAGCCTTCGTCCATTCCTCCGTCTTGTAGTAATGCCTGACGTTATCCTCGTCGGTCGTATAGACATATCCGGGCGCGACCGCATACCCTTCCGCTTCCCTGTCGACCGCGCCGGAGGTCACGGTATTGGCCGCTACATAAGCGGTGACCACCTGGTCCTGATCGTCCTTGTAGGAGTAGGAATACTCACCGGCATGGTCGCCTTCCGTGACCAGGGTCAGAGGATAGGAGATGTAGTACTTGTATCCGCTGGCCGTGCCGCTGACGGACGCGCTGACGTCGGCCAGCTCGGGGATGCCGTCGTCCACGGTGGTATTGGTGGCGTTCAGATCGTTGACGATGGTCTGGGCGATGCCCTTGAAGGCGTCGTCGATCGCGGTAGCATTCGTCGCCTCGATCGTCTGGACGCCGCCCGCCGTATTGATCAGGGTCTGCAGACGGGTCAGGCCCGAAGAGCTGCCGCAGAAGATGCCGTAGAGCTTCGCGCCCGCCGTGACCATATCGTTGGCTTCATCCTGGGCGTTCTGAACGGCTTCGTCGTTGTGGTTGTACTGGTTGTTCCAGTTGGCGGGATAGCCGACCCAGCGGTTCGGATCGCCGTCAGTTACAAAGATGATGTAGGTCTTATTCGCATTGAGGATCGCATTGTTTGCGTTTTGTGCTTCGCCCAGCAGATCCAGGCCTTCGTCAAGACCGATCTCCCAGTTTGTACCGGAGCCGGAGACCGGGCTCAGATCGTTGCTGTCCGTATACGCAAGCATAGTAGCTTTGTCCTGCGTCCAGTGGGTCAGGCCCGTAATGGAGTTGCTGCCCCAGGAGTGGGTGGAAGCGCCGGAGTTGAACAGGGCAAAGGCCAGGTTGATCGTATGGACGTCCGGATCCAGCGTATTGATCAGGGTCTTCAGAGCGGGACGCACATAGTCGATACGTCTCTGTCCGGTCGGGGCACCGTCCGTACCGTCCATATAATACCGCATGCTCTTCGTGTTATCGAAGACGATGATGACGTTGGCGCCCACGCGGGTCTCGGTATGGCTCACGTGGCCGGTGATGTCCAGGCAGATCTGATAGGTGCCGTTCCCGTTGTCCGAAACCTGCTTTTCCGTCTCGGGGCCCTGTACGTCGGCAGGAGCCGGTCCGGGAGGCGTATGACCGGCTCCCTTCTCGCTGTAGAAGGCATAGATATCCATGCCGTTCTCGATCGTCCGGGTCTCTACGGTGGTGGTCTCGTCCTCTCCGGTGCCGGTGGTCACTCTCACCTGCATGGTCCAGCTGTAATCGTCACCGTCGACGACCTTGGTCAGGACCGAGGAATCGAGCTCAAAGCGGGTCGTGACATCGTTCTCATCGGTCACTTCATAGTACGCGCCCGTATACTCGTAGTCCTCGAAACGGACGTTCAGGTTCACGCTGACGGCGGTGGTGTCCAGAGAGGCAGTGCCTTCAAACTCCGTGAAGGCTCCATTGTTCAGCGTGCCCCAGTGGATGGTCGCCGTACTGTTGCCGGTCCAGGTCACGACGTAGGTGGAGAAGCTGTCCGATACGAACGCGATCTCGTTTGTGCCTAGGGCGAAAGACAGGTCGTCCTGGGAGATCAGCGCGACTGTCTCGGGATCGTCCTCCTCCGGGATGTGGATCAGCGTCATGTTGGCGATGCCCTCCAGCTCGGGCGCCTGGATGATCACGCGGACGGGCTCCTCGGGCTCGATCTCGATGCCGTTCAGCCAGAAGGAGATGTCCACGGCCATCAGGATGTCCTGCTCGCCCATGGTCTCTTCGATCACCTCGCGGACGTCCTCGACGTCCACGCGCTCGATGCGCAGCTCCGCCAGGGTGGGCAGAGAGCCGTTGGGCGCGTCGACCGTGACCTTCAGGCCGCTCTCTTCATCCTTTGCTTCCAAGGTGAAGAATTCCTCTTCCGCCTCCTCCGGCACGAGGCCGTCGAAGTCGCGGATGTCGCCTTCGCCGATCTCCCGGTCCATGCCGTCGCCGACGCCGCCGATGGTGCCGCCGGCCGCGAAGCCGGGGATCGCCAAGGTGACGAACATCACGAGGCACAGGAGCAGAGAGAGCAGCCTTCTCGTTCTCTTTGTCATCTCATATCCTCCTTTGCAACAGACGCTCTCGCGTCCATAAGATACGAACATGTTTCCGCCGGGGCCGGCGACCGGCCGCCCGCGCATCGATCGATAGATATAGATATAGTACGCCCCATATCTATTCAGCATGATGATATAACGAACGGAGCGATTTGTCAAGTTGATGTTCCATGATAAACGTTGATCTTTTGCAGAGATCTCAAGTACTTCCGGCGTTTTGATCAAAAATTTTGTACGTTCGAGCCCTCCTTTTTGTTGTCGTATTTTTGCAGCTTCTATGCCGCTGCGAGAGCCCTATCGTCCGTTTTTCCCTTCCCCGATGGGTTCCTCGCGGTCACGCGCCGGACCTGCGGGACGGCGACCTGTCCCGAGCACCGGAAGGACGCGCCTCCCGCGCGTCCGGAGCGCAGCCTCCCATGTGCGGGAGCGGCGGCGCCGGCGTGTCCTTCCGCACGCTCGGAGCGGCGGCATCCCGAACACTGCGGGAAACATCATCCTTGACGATGAGGGAAACATCATCCTTGACGATGAGGGAAACATCATCCTTATCCTTGACGATCATCCTTGACATCAGTCGGAGGGGATGCTATACTTTCTCTGTACACAGACCATGGATAGGATCAGTATTTTTGCCCGGAAAAGCGGCTCCGCCGTCTGGGAGCATAAAAACTGGATCAAGGTCGCTGGATGGATCCGAGAGAGATCGCCCTGGGGCGGCGCCGAAGGGGAATGCAAAAACTCTCAGGCAAAAGGATCGGATCAGGACGACACTTCGGAAAGTGCGGCGTGACCGCACACCAAAGGGGCAACCGGGCTCCGCAACGTTTGCGCGGAGGACGGGAATCTCTCAGGTAAGGACGGAGGCAAAAGGACCCGCGGGGCCTTTTTGTCTCTTTTTCTTTGCCCGGATAAAGTGCTCCGCAGCAGAGCCCCTCTCCTGCCACCCTCCCTCGCGGGGGCGTCCCCGGCGCCCCCTTCCCGCGGCGAGCACATCCGCCGCGGCCCCTCTTCCCCTCGGACGGGGAAGGCGATGCCAGTATGCAGCGGCGCTCCGCGCCGTGCAGATACCGTTCCATGTCAGATCATAATTATTTTATAGGAGGAACACCATGAACTACGGTCGTACCTACAACTTCTCCGCCGGTCCCGCGATGATGCCCGAGTGCGTCCTGGAGGAGATCCGGGACGAGATGATGAACTACCACGGCAGTGGCATGTGCGTCATGGAGATGTCCCACCGCTCCAAGGTCTTCCAGCAGATCGTGGACGAGGCCGAGCAGGATCTGCGCTACCTGATGCACATCCCCGCCAACTACAAGGTCCTCTTCCTGCAGGGCGGCGCCACGCTGCAGTTCGCCGCCATCCCCTGGAACCTGATGCGCAACGGCAAAGCCGTCTACATCGAGACCGGCGCCTGGTCCAAGAAGGCCATCGCCGAGGCCAAGAAGTACGGCGAGGTCATCAT
>JAFZOC010000321.1 GCA_017550765.1 Oscillospiraceae bacterium | reverse complement strand
GGAGGAGCTGGCGGAGCGGGAGCCCCTGGACGGGGGCTACCGCTACGAGACGGAGGTGGACGGGCATCCCCTCTGTCTGCGCGTCGTGGAGGAGGAGTACAAGGTCTGGCGGGAAGCCCCCGCCCTGAGCTGGGCCGCTGCAGGCGCGGCGCTGCTGGTACTGCCGCTGCTGGTGCTGCTGTGGCTGCTCTGGCGCCGGCATGTGGGCAGGCCCATCGAGACCCTGGTGGAGGCCAACCGGCGGGTCCAGTCCGGCGAGCGGGGCTATGCGATCACGGGACACGCGCCGAACTCCGAGTTCGAGTCGCTCTTCGAGCACTTCAACGACATGTCCGCGGACCTGAAGGCCCAGTTCGAGCGGGCCTATCTGGAGCAGCAGGCGTCCCAGCGCGCCCAGATCAAGGCGCTGCAGTCCCAGATCGACCCCCACTTCCTCAACAACACCCTGGAGGTCATCAACTGGGAGGCGCGCATGGCCGGCAACGACCGGGTGGGCGCCATGATCGAGGCGCTCTCCACCATGCTGGACGCGGCCCTGGACCGGGACGGCCGTACCCAGATCGCCCTCCGGGAAGAGCTGGTCTACGTGGACGCCTATCTGTACATCATCCATGAGCGCCTGGGCGAGAGCCTGCACGTCCACAAGGACATCGACGAGTCGCTGCTGACGCGGCAGATCCCGCGGCTGATCCTGCAGCCCATCGCGGAGAACGCGGTGGAGCACGACCTGGCCCGCAGCGGCGGGGGAGAGCTCTGGCTGCGCGTCTATCGGCAGGAGGGGGCTCTGGTGCTGGAAGTGGAGCACGAGGGGAAGATGACCGACGAGGACCGCGCCAAGATCGCCGCGCAGCTGCAGGGAGGCGGCGGCGAGATCGCAGGCTCGGTGGGGATCCAGAACGTGAGCCGGCGCCTGGCGCTGATCTACGGCGAGGCGGGCGAGCTGAGCGTGGAGGAGACCGGACACGGCACGATCCTGGCCCGGATCTCGGTCCCGGACGCGGAGGAGGGAGACTGACATGAGAAAACGCATCCTGGCGCTGCTGCTGGCGGTCCTGGCGCTCTTCTCCCTGGCGGGCTGCGCTTCCCGCGCGGAAGAGCCTGCCCCGGAGCAGGGCGTGGATCTGAACGTGGTCACGTCCTACGGGAGGGGCGATGGCAACCGCAAGAGCTTCGAGGCGGCGGTGGCCTCCTTCGAGGCCAAGACTGGCCACCATGTGATCGACGGCTCGTCCATCTCCAGTGAGGAGTGGAAGAACAAGGTCCTGACGGACTTCATGACCGGCTCCGAGCCGGACGTGCTGTTCTACTTCACCGATGTGGACGCCGAGCCCTTCATCAACGCCGGCCGGGTGGTCTCCATCGAGGAGATCCGGGAGGAGTACCCGGATTACGCCACCAACATGAAGCAGGCCATGATGGCCGTGGCCTCCGACGGGAAACACTACGCCGTGCCCTCTACGGGCTACTGGGAGGACCTCTTCGTCAACCGCCGGGTCCTGGCCGCCTGCGGCCTGTCGCTGCCCGGGCCGGACTACAGCTGGGAGCAGTTCCTGGCAGACTGCGAGGTCATCCGCCAGGCCGGCTATACGCCGATCGCCTGCTCGCTCTTCGAGATCCCCCACTACTGGTTCGAGTTCGCCGTGCTGAACAACGGCACCCTGGCCGGGCACCTGGACGTGCCCCATCTGGACGGGGCGGGGCGCCTGGTCCGGGACGCCGCCGCGGAGAGCTGGATCGGCGGCATCGAGGACATCAAGAGCCTGTATGACGCCGGCTATCTCCCGGAGGACACGCTCACGGCCACCGACGCGGAGACCGTCGCCCTCTTTGCCGAGGGGGAAGCGGCCTTCCTGATCGACGGCTCCTGGAAGGTGGGCTATCTCACCGAATACTATCCGGAGCACCTGGAGGACTTCGTGGTCTCCTTCGTGCCCGGGAAGGGGGAGCGGAAGGCCACGGAGGCCATCGGCGGGATCTCCATGGGCTATTTCATCACGCGCAAAGCCTGGGACGAGCCCCGGAAGCGGGAGGCCGCCGTCTCCTTCGTGTTCCATATGACCTCGGAGGAGGTGCTCAGCAGCTTCATCACCACGGAGGTCACCGCGCTGATCGACGGCGCCAGCCCCACGGGCCTGAACGCGATCCAGCGGTCGGCAGCCGAGACCAACGCCCAGATCACGGGCATCGTCGGCGCCGTGCAGGACTGCATCTCCGGCGAGGCCAAGGCCGAGCTCTTCACCGACATCCAGCGCTGCGTCACCGGGCAGATGAGCGCCGAGGAGGCGGTAGAGGCCGCGATCCGACTGAACGAAGAGCCCTAGTGACGAAGGATGCCGGGAGCATGACCCAAGATATCAGACCGATACCGGGGAGCGGGAGCTCCCCGGTCTCTTTTTGCCTCAAACAGACAAGCACAGACAAGAAAAGGCAAGGCGACATCAAGACAGATCTGCCGCTTTTTGCTAAACTGTACACAGAAAAAGAGCGGGAACGCCCCGCAGTTTTGTGAAAGATGCAGACGAGGGAGGGAGAGCATGAAGAACAGAGCCACCGGCGGAGCAGGATCCTCCCTAGCTCCCAACTGGTTCCAGCGGAACAAAAAGACGCTGGCGCTGCTGACCATGGTGGCCCCGACGGCGATCTGGCTCCTGCTGCTGCGCTATCTGCCGATCGGCGGTATCGTGCTGGCCTTCAAGAGCTATAAGATCTACCCGAAGGATCCCACCTTCTGGAACAATCTGGTCCACAGCAAATGGGTCGCGCTGAAGAACTTCGAGTTCCTCTTCAAGACCGACGCGGCGATCGTCGCCATCCGCAACACGCTCCTGTACAACATCGTGTTCATCATCCTGGGGGCGATCATCCCGGTGGCTCTGGCGATCATGATGAACGAGTTCACCAAGAAGTTCGTCGCCAAGGCCTACCAGACCATGATGTTCTTCCCCTACTTCCTGTCCTGGGTCGTGGTCAGCTACTTCCTCAACGCCTTCATCGACGCCCAGTACGGCGTGATCCCGGCCACGCAGGCCGCAGCGGGGAAGGAAGTGATCTCCTGGTACACGGACACCAGGCCCTGGCCGGCGATCATCATCTTCGCCAACCTCTGGAAGAACGTGGGCTACTCCACGGTCCTGTATCTGGCGGCCATCACCGGCATCGACGCGGACCAGTATGAGGCCGCGGCGCTGGACGGCGCCACCAAGTGGCAGCAGATCCGCTATGTCACGCTGCCCCATCTGCGCACGATGATCAGCATCCTGCTGATCCTGAACGTGGGCAAGATCTTCGCGGCGGACTTCGGCCTGTTCTACAACGTCCCGATGCAGAGCGGCGCCCTCTTCTCCGTCACCCAGGTCATCGACACCTACATCTACCGGGTCTTCATCGGTACCGGCAACATCAGCCAGAGCAGCGCGGCGGGCCTTCTGCAGAACGTGATCGGCTTCGTGTGCATCATGCTGGCCAATACTGCGGTCAAGAAGATCGACCCGGAGAGCACGCT
>JAFZOC010000320.1 GCA_017550765.1 Oscillospiraceae bacterium | reverse complement strand
TTCGACGGAGGCGGCCAGGCCGGCGCCGATGGCCTTCACCTCATCCAGGGTCAGCGTGACGCCCTCGGCGGCGAACAGAGCCTGC
Organism: Oscillospiraceae bacterium; assembly: GCA_017550765.1. The sequence goes on along the minus strand of JAFZOC010000320.1, from coordinate 11,471 downwards.
ACCTGCTCGGCCTCTTCGCAAGCCAGGACCTTCTCGGCAAAGCCTTCCTTGGCCAGGATCTCAGCGATCTTCTCTTTCATGTTCGTATCTCCTTTTCAATTTTTGTTTGGCTCTCTCGAGCTCTCGCAACTGTATACCCGGAAAGGCGCGATGTGTTACACACTTTTTTTCAAAGCTCTGTTTCGGGCTTCGCTGTAACAGGATCCGCGCTCGCGTTTATTACAATTTGAAGCAAGAGACCGGGAGGTCAGGATATGAAGAACAGAGAGGACGCATACCTGCGCGAGGCCGCGCTCATCCTGGGACTACCAGAGGGCACCGCAGCGTTCCCCTTTCCTATGGAAGAAGAGACGAGATGCTTCCTGCCGGTGGCGAGAGACGAGCTCTGCCGGAAGCTCTCCGCCGAGCCCCTCCGCCCCCTCGCCCGGGAAGAGATCCCGCTGCCGGAGCTCCTGGAGCCGCTGCGCGGGCACTTCCGCCGGAGAGGCGCGCTTTACAATAATAATGTAGTGTGGATCCCCTGCCGGAAGCACGATGAGGTCCTGGACAGCCTTACAGAGCGCGGTCTCATCGACGGTCCGCTCCGGGAGCGTCTGCGGACGTTCCTGGCGCTGCGGCCCTGTTTCTATCCGGCGCTGCACCCGGGCCTGGCCCTGGTGCTGGACCGCGAGAGCGGACGCGTCTTCCCGGCGGCGCTGCTGCTGGAGGGCTTCGGTGCGGCAAAGGAAGGCTTCCGCTGGCCTCTGGCCATGAACCTGGAGCTCACCACCCAGTGTCCCCTGCGCTGTCCCCAATGCTATGTCCATTTGCAGGCCGGGCGACACATGCCCCGGGAGATCGCCCTGCGCCGCCTGGACCAGGCAGGAGAGCTGGGCGTCGTCACGGTCAATCTCTCCGGCGGAGAGACCATGTGCTATCCCTGGCTCTTCGACGCGATCGAACGGGCCCGCTCGAACGACATCGAAGCGGATGTGGCGCTCTCGGGCTTCGGGATCAACGACAGGAGCCTGGACCGGCTCATCGGCGCAGGCGTCAGCGGGATCTACGTCTCCATCAACGGCCCCACCGCCGAGACCAACGCCAAGACCCGGGACGGTTTCGAGCTGGCCATGGAGCTGCTGCGGCGCCTGCGGGACCAGGGCTTCGCCAACACCAATATCAACTGGGTCGTCCATGACTCCAATGCCGCGCTCCTGCCCGACATGATCCGTCTGGCGGAGGAGCACGCGGTGCACAGTCTCATGATCATGGCCTTCAAGCCCGACAGTCAGAACGCGCTCCCCAGCCTCCCCAGCCGGGAACAGATGGAGCGCCTGGCCTGTCAGATACGGGACTACGAGGGCCCGGTGGAGCTGAACATCGAATCCTGCTACTCCTCTCTGCGCGCTCTGACCTATCAGAGCTTCTTCGGCAACCGGAACACCGGTCCCTTCCTGGGCTGCGGTGCCGGGCGGGATTCCTTCTCCGTGGCGCTGGACGGCCGGCTGACCCCCTGCCGCCACATCGACATCCGGGAAGAGTTCGACCACATCGGCGACTATTGGGACAAGTCCCCGGTCCTGAAACAGATCCGTCAGGCGCAGCGAGATCCCGCGGATCCCTGCCGCGGCTGCCGCTTCGCAGACGCCTGCCGCCACTGCATGGCGGTGAACCTGAAACTGCACGGGAGCCTGTCCCGTGGCGACGGCACCTGTCCCCTGGGCAGTGCATACCAGAAGGAGGCTACACATGTCTGAGATCCTTGCGCCCATCCTCTACCGTTTCCCGCAGCTCTCCCTCCCGGTGCTGGAGGGCATGAGCCGCAGCGACGTCTATCTGGACATCGTGCGCCGGGGGCGCCTGCCCAAAGAGATCGACGATCCCTTCCACGGCAGTCCCCGGGACGAGATCTGCACCGAGGAGACGCCCATCGGGCCTGTGGAGCTGATCCATCTGGGCGACCGGGCAGACTTCGTGCGCTTCGTCCAGGCGATGGTCCACCGCTGCGAGCCGGTGGCGATCCCCGCGTCCATGGGCGCCGTCACCATCACAGGCGTCACCAACTGGCGCAAGATCCAAGCCCACCGGGCCGGATGGATCGTTGCGCATCCCGGCGGCAACTGGGCGGAAGAGTTCAAACGCTTCACCGCGGACCCAAAGAACTACAAGGACGCGCTGCTGCTGGTCTCGGACGGGCCCTACAGCGCGGTCCCGGCTGCGGAACTGGGGCTGGAGGAGGACGACTGGCTGGAAAAGTCTCTCCGGCTGCGCTCATTCCACGAGCTGGCCCACATGGTCTCCCGGACCCTGTGGCCGGAGAACCAGGAGGCCATCCGGGACGAGATCAGCGCCGACTGCATCGGGCTCATCGCCGCCTTCGGCCGCTTCGATCCCTCCCCGGCGCTGCGGCTCCTGGGGCTGAAGGGCGAGACGTATCTACCGGGAGGGCGTCTGCAGAACTACATCCCGGAGGAACTGCCGGATGAGACGCTGCTGGAGAAGGTGCGGCGCCAGGTCGGGCGTCTCTCCGCCCTCTGGCAGGAGCGGCCGGCGGAGCCCTTCGACTTCCTGCGCATCATCGAAGAAGAAAAGATCGGACTGGAGGAATTCAAATGATCCCTGTATTTCGTATGGAAGAGCACTGCGAGGCCTATGCCATCTGGCATATCGCCATCGACGAGGGCATCATCGCCCCCACCGGGAACCTGCTGCTGCACGTCGATCACCACGACGACCTGGACGACGGGCCCTATCGCCATGATTTCACCGCTCCCGTGACCGACGCGGCGCAGGCGCTGGACATGGTGCGCAACGTCCTCGGCATCGCCGATTTCATCGTGCCCGCCTTCTGGGAAGAGATCTTCGACAGGATGATCAACTTCAAGAGCATCTTCTCCTCAAAGAAGGAGGCGAGCGAAAAGATCGTCCAACTGCGCAAGGGCAACGACCTCTGCATGCGCGACCCGATCGGTCTGGTCGACAGCGACGAAGATGAGAACAGAGAGAGCAAGAAGGTCGTTCTCTATGAGGAGCTGAGCCTGATGAAGCCCCTGCCGATCGAGCAGCCGGTGGTCCTGGACATCGACCTGGATTATTTCTGCTTCGACAACAGCCTCTCCATCGGCGAGGCCCCCAAGCTCGAGATCACCCGCGAGGCCTACGAGGCCTTCCTCTCCCAGCCTCGTCACCCCCTGCGCATCCTGGCCCGGCGGATGATCTACGTGGAGCAGGAAGGCGATCGGTATTTCTTCGTGCTGCGCATGCCCGCGCCGCCCAAGCGCGTCACCCGGGAGGAGCGCATCCGCCAGCGGGTCGACAAGTTCTTCGCCTGGCTGAAGGAGAACGAGATCCGCCCCGTTCTGATCGACATCTGCCGCTCCCGTATCTCCGGCTACTGCCCGTCAGACCGCTGGGAGCTGGTGGAAGAGCTGGTGCTGAAAGGGCTGGACGAGCTCTACGGCATCGAACTGCGGGACGATATGTTCACGCTCCTGTGAAAGTTCCGGGATCGCTACAGTTTTTTTCCGGATCCTTGTAACGACTTGCAGTTTTCGTGTATAATAGTATAGTGAGAAAAGAGGTGATGGGATGCCGAACGTGGAAGACCTCCTGGAACTGCTCGCCGATATGGAGCGGACCTTTCCCGGAGACGACGAACTGACCGCGCTGATCGCGCAGGAGACCGAAGACGAACTGGATGAAGACCTGCTGGATGGTATCGCCGCTGCGGCGTCCCGTCCCAGCTACGCGCGCTTCCTGGAAAAGGCCCTGGACCCGTCCCGCAGGAAGCGGCTCTGATCCGTCTCCGGAAGTCGAGCCCCCTGATGGAAGGTCCGGCGCTTCCCCGCGAGATCAAGAAGGAAAAAAGAGCTCTGCACCTCTCGGTGCAGAGCTCTTTTCAGACGGTAGACGCAAGTCTCCCTGCGCAGATCGTGCAGACCCGCACGGGAGGGCTGTGCGGGGGAGGGACGGCAGGCTCCCTTCACGTCCAAAATACGCAAAAACGGGAACTTCTTCGGAAGTTCCCGTTCATTTATCCTGGCGTCGACATCTCGCAAGACCGTCTCCCGTCTGTTCCGACGATCTTCACGAGCGAGGGAAAGACCCCTCAATATTGAGGATGTGCCCAAAAAAGGATCGTTGTAAAATATGAGTGGATCTTTTTGCTTTGGGGCGAGCTTTCTTTTTGGTCCCGCGCCTTTGTCGATCGCTCCCCCTTTCCTTTTACACAGCTGTGCGCCGACCGTTACAAAAGTGCTATCATCCTGCCTGAAAAAGGAGGGACGACCATGGATACACGACCGAGCCCCGTTTTGAACGAGAAGCCTCCCTTTGAAGATCTGTACCGGCAGTACTGGTCCGGCATGCTCTTCTACTGTATCCGCAAGACCGGCGACCGGGAGAACGCAGAGGATCTCGTCTCCGACACCTTCCTCTACTGCTTCGATCATTACGACTCTTTCGACCCAGGCAAGAGCGCTGTGAGCACCTGGCTCTACATGGTGCTGAACAGCCGGATCAAGAACTATTACCGGGATCGGCGGGAGAGCGTGGACCTGACCACGCTGGAGAACCTGCTCTCCGCAGACGGCGACGACATGGAGCACGCCGTCTGGCTGCAGGAGATCCGCGGCCGTCTCGCCGAGGCCATCGCCGCGCTGCCCGAGCGGCAGCGCAAGGCCGTCATCCTGAGATATTTCAAGGACAAGAGCTCTTCTGAGATCGCGGAAGCCCTCGGCACCACCCCGGGGAACGCCCGCGTGCTCCTTTCGCGCGCCCTCGACACGCTCCAAGAGAGCTGTCGTTCACTATACTGACGCTATCCCCTTTCCCCAAAGAAACGATCGATAGGAGGAGATCCACATGGCACAACTTTACAGGAAATCCGCGCTCGACAAGATCTCGAACCCAGAACAGCTCGACAAAGCCCTCACCGTTACCACGCCGTTATCATGGCTAGCTCTGGTGGCGCTCACTTTGGTCGTCATCGTCACGCTGGTCTGGTCGATCGTGGGGAGGATCCCCGTCACCATCACGGCTGAGGGCGTCATCACCAACCCGACGGGGGTCAACGCCGTTTACGCCCGCGAAAAAGGGACCGTCAAGTGGATCAACATCTCCGAGGGTTCGGAACTGCACATCGACGTCCCCACCCCGGTCCTCAGCTACACCGACTCCAACGGGGAGGAGAAGACCCTCTACTCCGACCAGGTCGGCACTGTGAGCTCCGTGAACGTGAACGTCGGCGACAAGCTGGAGAACGGCACTCTGGTCGCACGCGTCACCCCTTCCGTCACCCACAACAAGACCTCCGGTTACGACCAGGTCGTGGTCTGCTACATCGACCTGCGTGACCGCAGCAAGATCCATCGCCAGGCCGACGGCGGTCTCTTCGTGAACATCTATCTCACCGGCGAGGACAGCCAGAAGAACGGCTACATGGTCGCCCGCGTCATCAACATCGACGCCACCATCGACACCGAGGGCTCTCACGCCAAGAACGTTCTCGGCTCCAACGCCAATACCGTCGCCGTGACCTGTGAGCTGATCCTGGACGACAGCACCGCCAGCGGCTACTTCTGGTCGAACAGTTCCGGCGCGGCCCGTGCCGCCGAGAGCGACGACACCATCGTCTCCGCCAAGTTCATCGTGGAGGAGATCCCGCCCATCAAAAAGCTGTCCGAGAAGCTGGCGGAGCTTTGGGGAGGAAAATGAGCCGTGGATAACTACAAGAAGACGCCTACCGTCTATCAGATGGAGGCAACAGAATGCGGCGCTGCTTCTCTGTCCATGATCTTTGCCTATTTTGGCAAGTTCCTGCCGCTGGAGCAGATGCGCATCGAGACCGGCGTCTCGCGAGACGGATGCGTCGCCGGCAACCTGATGCGCTGCGCCAAAAAGTACGGCTTGGCCTGTAAAGGCTACCGAAAAGAGATCGAAGCGCTCAAGGAGATCCAGACCCCCTGTATCATCCACTGGAACTTCAACCATTTCGTGGTGTTCGAGGGCTTCAAAGGGAAATTTGCCTATCTGAACGACCCCGCTGAAGGGCGCCGGAAGCTCACCTGGGAGGAATTGGACGACGGTTTCACCGGCGTGGTGCTGACTTTCACGGAGACGGAGAAGTGGGAGCGCGTCAAAAAGCCGCCCACGTCCCTCACCTTCATCACCCAGCGTCTGAAAGGCCAGTATGGCGTCCTGTTCAAGCTCTTCTACATCGGTCTGCTGCTGGTCTTCCCCGGTCTCGTGATGCCGGTGCTCAGCCAGGTCTTCATGGACGACATCCTGGTCGGCGGCTACACCGACTGGCTCACCAAGATCCTGGTGTTCATGGGCCTTGCGATCGCCATGAAAGCCGGTCTCACCTGCTACCGCGGGCTCATGCTTCAGAAGCTGCAGAGCAAGATGACCCTCATATCCGGCAACAGCTTCCTGCGCCACCTGCTGCGCCTGCCCATCAACTTCTTCGACCAGCGTTTCGCCGGCGACCTGGTGGAGCGCATGAACAGCAACACCAACGTCAACGACTTCCTGGCCGGCGAACTGGCGGAGACCGTGCTGAACATCATCATCGCCCTGTTCTACTTCATCATGCTCCTCCTCTACAGCGTGGAGCTGACGGCCATCGGCCTGGTGAACGTGGCGGTGAGCCTTGCGGCGGTGTTCATCTCCAACAAGCTCATGTCCGGCGTCACCATGAAACGCCAGATGGCGGCCGGCAAGCTCTACGGCGCGCTCTGCTCGGGTCTGAGCATCACCGACACCATCAAAGCCTCCGGCGCCGAGAGCGAGTACACCACCCGCGTCCTCGGCTACCAGGCCAAGCAGGCCAACTATGACCAGAAGCTCAGCCGCTTCCAGCAGATCTCCGGCGCCATCCCCGACGGCTTCGGCAAGATCACCGACGCGCTGCTGCTCCTGGAAGGCGGCATCCTGGTCATCAACGGCCATCTGACCATGGGCGCTCTGCTGGCCTTCAACTCCCTCTTCGACTCCTTCAACGCCCCCATCAACTCCCTGGTGGGCTTCATCCAGAAGATCCAGCAGCTGAAAGCCGACCTGCGCCGTGTGGACGATATCGACAATTACGCCGAGGATCCCCGCTACGCCGACACCGGCGAGAAGACCACCATGACCAAGAAGCTCTCCGGCGACATCGAACTGGAGGACATCTCCTTCGGTTACAGCCGTCTGGCGCCCCCCCTGGTGGAGCACTTCGACTTCCACCTGCGCAGCGGCGAGAGCATCGCTTTCGTGGGCGCTTCCGGCTGCGGCAAATCCACCGTCGCCAAGGTGGTCAGCGGTCTGTATGCGCCATGGGGCGGCTCGGTGAAGCTGGACGGCATCCCGCAGCCGCAGATCGCGCGGGAAGTGCTCAACGCCAGCGTCGCCACCGTCAGCCAGAACATCGTGCTCTTCTCCGGCTCGGTCCGCGACAACATCACCATGTGGAACCCGGCCATCCTGGAGGAGGACATGATCCAGGCCGCCAAGGACGCCTGTATCCACGACTTCATCATCCGCTGTCCCGGCGGTTACGACTACATGCTCAACGAGGGCGCGTCCAACCTGTCCGGCGGCCAGCGCCAGCGTATCGAGATCGCCCGTGCCCTGGCCACCAAGCCCACGATCCTCATCATGGACGAGGCGACTTCCGCGCTGGACCCCATCGTGGAGAAACAGATCCTGGACAACATCAAGCGCCGCGGCTGCACCTGCATCATCGTCGCCCACCGTCTCTCCGCCATCCGCGACTGCAACCAGATCGTGGTCATGGAGAACGGCAAGATCGTACAGCGCGGCACCCACCGCAGCCTGAAAGATGTGGACGGATACTATCGTGAATTCGTCCAGAACGTTTGAGAGGAGGTCGGAACGATGGATGATAAGAGCAACGTCATACATCTGTACAGTACAGATCAGTATGTGACCGAGACCGACGGCGACGCCATCCGCGTGCTGTCCGGCACCGTCATCGTCTTCATCGCCCCTCTCAAGGATGGTGCGCCGGTCCGGCGCATCAAGCTCTGCGAGATCGGTGAAGGCCACAGTCTCCCCTCCTTCGTCGCCAAGGATGACGACGGCACCGACTATCGTTTCGTCCTGATCCCCGAAGATGAGGCGGACATCAGCCTCATGCCCGGCCGCGCCACCAGCGTCCTGTACAAGCGCTTCTGCACCGGCGCGGGACTGACAGACTTCGCGACAGAGGGATTCAGCCGCAGCGTCATCGACCGCTATCAGCTGGAAGCGCTGAAAGACAACGTCTTCATCGGCCGCGGCAAGAAGAACGATCCCGCCGTCGCCGAAGAGACCGGGCGCATCATCGCGGAGTCCTTCACCAGCGCCACCGACCGCATCGAGGGCAACGACCCGCTCTACCGCACCGTGGCCTACGCCTGCCGCCTCTCGAACATCGACGTCGTGCCCATGGACAAGCTTGCCGGATCTGAGATCACCGTCCGCTCCATCGCCAAAGCGTCCCGCTTCATCTGCCGCAACGTGGTCCTGGAGCCCCAGTGGTATGAGTCGGACTGCGGCACCGTCATCGGCAACATCGAAGGCGAGCCCGTGGCATGCATCCCCAAGGGACAGAGCAGCTATGAGATCTACTACGGCAGGACCGAGGAGAAGAAAAAGCTCACCAAGGAGATCGCCGAGACCGTCGATCCCCGGGCCTTCACCATCGCCAGGGCTCTGCCGAGCAAGTCCCTGAAAGTCAAGGACCTGATCCAATTCGGCATCAAGAGCATGCGCAGAGCAGACTTCATCATGGTCCTGATCCTGGGCCTTGTGGGCGTTCTGATCGGCATCCTGCTGCCCATGCTGAACCAGAAGATCTACGACGATTACATCCCCGTCGGCGACAGCTCCCAGCTGATCCAGCTCTGTATCGTGATCGCCACTTTCATGATCGCGAACCTCTTCTTCGACATGGTCAAGAAGCTCAGCGAATACCGCATCAGCGGTCATGTGGGCTACGATCTGCAGAACGCGGTCTACTACCGGGTCTTCCATCTGCCGGAGAGCTTCTTCCGCGATTACGACAGCGCGGACCTGGCCGAGCGCATCAATGCCATCTCCTCCTTCGCCAACTCCTACGTGAACACCTTTGTCATCTCCGGCATCTCCACGATCTTCTCGCTGATGTATCTGGTGCGCATGTTCAAGTATTCCGCCAAGCTCACCTGGATCGCGCTGCTGATGCTGGCGGTCTATATCGGCATCGAATATCTGCTGAACCTGCAGACCATCAAGTACACCCGCAAGACCGCAGAGGCCAGCGGCAACGCCAGCGCGCGGCTCTATCAGTACCTCAGCGGCATCGAGAAGATCCGTATGTCCGGCGCCGAGGACCGCGCCGCGTTCCAGTACATGATCCCCTTCACCGAGAAGGAGAGCGCCTCCATCCGCTCCAGCCGCATCACCTCCGCCGACAGCGCGCTGGACAGCTCCATCAACGACATCTTCTCCATGATCTTCTATCTGATCGTGGTGAGCGTCATCATCAAGAAGAACAACGGCAGCCTGTCCGTCGGTTCTTACATGGGCTTCACCTCCGCTTTCGGCGCTTTCAGCGCGGCGGTCATCAGCATGATGGGCTCTGTGCTGAGCATCCTCTCTCTCAAACCTGAGTACGACCGTTTCCGTCCCGTGCTGGAGACTGCGCCTGAGGATGACGAGAACAGCGAGTCCCCCGGCAAGCTCACCGGCGAGATCACGCTCAAGGACGTCCGCTTCGCCTATGAAGAAGGCGGGCGCAACATCCTCGACGGCATCTCCGTCACCTTCAAGCCCGGCGAGTATGTGGGCATCGTCGGCTCCTCCGGCTGCGGCAAGTCCACCTTGCTGAAGCTCCTTCTGGGCTTCGAGACGCCGAAGAGCGGCACGATCTGCTACGACGGGAAGGACCTCAAGACCCTGGACAAGCGCGAGGTGCGCCACAACCTGGGCGTGGTGCTCCAGAACGGCCAGCTGATCTCCGGCAGCATCTACGAGAACATCACCATCACCGCGCCCACTGCCACGATGGACGATGTGAAGCAGGTCATCGCCGAGGTCGGTCTGAAAAAGGACATCGAGCGCATGCCCATGGGCCTGCATACCGTGCTCAGCGAGAACTGCGGCACCATCTCCGGCGGCCAGCAGCAGCGTATCCTGATCGCCCGCGCGATCATCGGCCGCCCCGCGATCCTCATCTTCGACGAGGCCACCTCCGCGCTGGACAACCTGACCCAGGCGGCGGTCTGCGAGAGTCTGGACAAGATGAAGGTCACGCGTCTGGTGGTGGCCCACCGTCTCTCGACCATCAAGAACTGCGACCGCATCCTGGTCATGGATCAGGGCAAGATCGTAGAGCAAGGCAATCACGAGGAACTGATGAAGCTCGGCGGCCTCTTCTACAGACTGGCTGCCCGGCAGATCTCTGAGTGAGGTGGAACATGACGATCGAACGGTATACTTTTGGCGGCGTCACCCATTTCTCCGAGGGCGGGAAGGAATATCTGAGCTTTACGGAGACTGTCGCCCCCGACAGCGCGCGGGTGGATATCGCCGTTGCCGGCACGCTGCGCAGCGACGCACGCTATGAACTGCGCGACGAGCTGATGCTCTGCGTGGCGATGAAGAAGGACATCTACCTGGACATGGACAAGCTGGAGCGGATCTCCAACTCCTGCATGTCGGTGCTGCTGGAGATCCAGCAGAGCATCGACCAGCTGGGCTGCGGCAGCCTCACGCTCCGCGCTCTGCCCAAGGAGATCTTCCGTTCCCTGGACAGCATCGGTCTGACCGACCTGCTGATGATCGAAGAATAGGGAGGCGCAGAAGATGGACTGTTATTCCAAGCCTTACAGCGGCACGAAGCCCTATCTGTTCTTTAGCTGCTCCCCCACCGACGGGGCAGTGGTCTATCCCATCATCGACCGGCTCTGCCTCCACGGCTACCGGGTCTGGTTCGACGACGGGAGCCATCCGGGCGAAGCCGGACTGGACGTGATCGCGGACGCGCTGCGCCGCAGCAGCATCGCCGTCGCCGCCGTCTCCCCCGCCTCCGTCGCCAGCCACAATTTCCGCAACGAGCTCATCTTCCGGGTGGCAAAGAAGCTGCCTACCATCATCGTGCTTACAGAGAGCATGGAGCTCTCCCCCGTGATGACTTCCGCTTTTGAGAGCTTCCCACGGCTGTGTCTCGCCGAGTTCTCCGACAATGAGAAATTCTACGCCGCGCTCTTCTCCCAGCCGGGCCTTGCGGCTTGTCTGGACGAGCGGAACGTGACGCGGGAAGACTATCAGCGCTGGCTGGACAACTGCGCGAAATATGCCGATCAGAGCAGTGACTGGCAGGAAGAGCCCACCATGGGCAGCATCCTGATCACCCGCTGGCAGAATTCCTCTTCTGCTGTCGAGGAGGCCCCGGCTCCTGCGCCCGCCCCGGCTCCCGCGCCCGCTCCGGCTCCCACGCCGGCCCCGGCTCCCGCGCCCGCTCCGGC
>JAFZOC010000319.1 GCA_017550765.1 Oscillospiraceae bacterium | reverse complement strand
GAGATCAACTGCAAGGGCAAGACCTACTTCGCCTACACCGACGCCGAGCGGGACAAGCTCATCGGCGGCTTCGGAAACGCCAAATACACCGTCTCCCGCTCCAAGGGACTGGGCGAGAACGAGGCGGAAATGATGAGCCTGACGACGATGAATCCCGCGACGCGCCGTTTGATCCAGATCAACATGGACGAGGCGCAGGAGACGCTGCGCGTGTTCGAGATGCTCGAGGGCGACGACATCGCCGCGCGCAAAAAGCACATCGCCGAAGAAGGGTACAAATACATCGACCTGACCGATGTATCGTAAGAGGTAGAAAATGGCAAAGAAGAAAAAAGAACAGCAGGTCGAAGCGGTCGGCGCATTGCCGGAAAACGCGCACATCCTCGGCGCGGGCTCGCTCCCCTTCTTCTTTTTGCCCTTGCGCTTCTTGCCGTCCTCTTCGGCGGCGTCGGTCTCCGGCTCCTTGTCCTTCAGCGGGGACGCCTTGATCGCCAGGCTGATGAAGAACATGGACAGCAGCACCGCCAGGACGCTCAGTTCCTGCATCCCGCCCACCAGGGTGATGGTCTCGAAGCGCTCCATCAGCGCCGGCACGTCGATCAGCAGCACATGGTAGGCAAGGCCCCCCAGCAGCACCAGCGCCAGGACCCATTTCAGCCCCACGTGGGAGAAGGTCATGGCGAAGAGCACCACGACGACCACATAGCCCACGACGAAGGCCACCTTGACCATCTCGCCCTCCATCCCCATGGCCCGGAAGATGAAGTACACCACGCCCAGCACCACCGGGATGACCGTGGTCCAGAAAGCGCGGCGTCCGAAGAACACCGTGCAGAGGATGAAGAGCAGACCGCTGAAGGCCGGCAGCGCCACCTGGGTCACCAGGTAGTTCATGTCGCTCCAATGTCCGATGCTGCCGACGAGGCAGCAGACCACGGCGATGCCCATCAGCATCATCGAGGCCTCCGCCAGGAAGCCGTCCCGCTCGACGTACACCTTTCTCTTTGTCTCGTTCATGTCTATACCTCCCTGTATCAGCTGCGCGGCCTTCCCGTCCCGGATGGTGCGGGCCCGGACCGCGCGGTCTCGTGTGCCGTCCGCGGCGCCGCCATGCGCCTCGGTAGAGCCGGTCCCGGCGCTTCCGGGCTCAGCGCTTGGGGGCGTTGGCATATACCTCCGCCTGGGTCATCGTCTCGCCGGAGGCCACCGCGATGACCAGGCTCCGGGCATAGTCGATCGTATCCTCGTCGGGGATCATCACATAGGCGTAGGCGCCCAGCGAATAGGCGTAGTCCGTGGTGCCGACGCCGTTGGCGCTGTAAGTCAGCACGTTCCAGTCGCCCTTGCTGCGGTCCATGGTGAGCCGGACCAGCTCGCCGATCAGCGCCTTGGGGGCGTTGGTCTGGAAGCTGTCGGAGAGCTCCTCCATGATCTCGGCATAGTTGGTGATCAGCTTGGAGGATATGAGCCCCTTGATCACGCCCTTGATGACCGCCATCTGATGCCGGCCGCGGGCGCGGTCGCCGTCGATGAAGGAATGGCGGTCGCGGACGAACTTCAGGGCCTGCTTGCCGCCCATATGGGCCTTGCCGTCCTGAAAGTAGAACTCGTCCCCGCCGTAGTTGGGGTCGTATTCCACATCCACGCCGCCCAGGGTGTCGATGATGTCGATGAAGCCGGTGAAATTCACCCGGACATAGTAGTCCAGCGGCAGACAGTAGTAGTCCCCCAGAGCCTGCATGGACGCGTCGATGCCGTAGACGCCGGCGTGGGTCAGCTTGTCAAGGGGCCCGCCCACAAAGTTGAAGGGGACGTAGTAGTCGCGGGGCGTGGAGATCAGCAGGACGGTCTTGGTCTCCTTGTTGATGAAGGTCATGATGTTCACGTCGCTGCGGCTGCGGGCGTTCACAGGGCCGTAGGTGTCGATGCCGCTGACATAGGCGCAGACCGTATCCTTCCACAGGTCCGGGTCGCTGAGCGCCTGGGCGGTCTCGGGATCCAGCTCCCGCTGGACCGGCTCCGTCCTGGGCTCCACCGTGGACTGGATGCTGCTGGCATGGAGCGACCGCAGGCTCTCGGCGTAGCCCTCATAGCCCTCCAGACTGTCCACCAGCGTGATATAGGCCGAGGAGATGAGCAGCGCGTCGATCTCCCCCTCGTCCAGCGCGCGGATCAGCTCCTGGAGGGAGGTATAGCTCTGGACCTTGATCTGCCGGCCATACTGCCGCTCCAGCTCCTGACGGGCCTGCTGGATCGCCTCGGGGTCGGCGTAGGCGATCGTCCCGAAGCGGTACTCGCTCTCCACCGCGTACTCGATCTCCTGGGCATTGTCGTCCCCTCTCACGAAGATCTCCACCCGGACGATCTGGGTCTGGCCGTCGGTCACCTTGTTCAGGGAACGCCCGGCCAGTCCGAAGAAGTAGAGCCCGGTGAGCTCTACGATGCTCAGGAAGAGCAGCAGCACGACGCCCGCGATGCGCAGGCCCTTTTTCTTGTTCTCGCCCTTCTTCTCCCGCTGCAGGAGGAAGAGGATCATCGGTACCAGCACCATGAAGCAGGTCACGATGATCACCACCTGCTGCGGCAGCAGCCCGGTGGAGAGCATCGTCCAGCCCAGGAACAGGGCTGCGCCCACCGCGACTGCGAAAAGGATATAAAATACGATCGATAATGCCATGATCCACCTCGGAGCTCGAGCTCCCTGTCCAGTTCCCGGCCCGGTCGCCCAGGCCCCCTATTCGATGACGATGTCGTATGTCTTGCCGTCCAGTCCATAGCTCACGCGCAGGCCCCGGTCGGCGTGGACGCGCACGTTCTGCGCCTGTCGGATCCGCAGGAGCCGCCGGTAGAAGGCATGCGCCTCCTCGGTCCAGCCGGACATGTCGTCCGAATGGAACAGCACCCCGCCGAAGAGGCTCTCCACGGTGGCGAGGGTCTGCTTCTGCTCCCACGTGAGGGCGATGTTGTCCTCCCGCAGGAAGAACACGTCCGGGTCGCTGAGCCAGGCGCGGCCGTTCAGCTGCCGGCGGAAGATCGTGTTCCCGATGGCCTGGCGGGTGGAGACCCGCTCTCGGTTGGTCCGCTGCATCAGCCGGCTGCCGTTCCAGTTCAGGCCCACGTCGCAGCCGATGCGGCAGTAGTCCACCAGCCCGAAGGCCGGCATCAGCGGTACGCCGCAGCCCAGGATGAGCCTGTCGCCGCAGAGCTCTCGCAGCAGCTCCAGGGCCCGGATCATCCGCCCGGCTCTGGTCTCCTCCAAGCCGCCCACCGGGGCCGCCGCATAGAGGAAGTCCAGCTTCACCAGATCGTAGCCCCAATCGTCGAACACGCGGCGGAAAGTCTTCGTCAGATAGGCCTTCACTT
>JAFZOC010000318.1 GCA_017550765.1 Oscillospiraceae bacterium | reverse complement strand
GGCTCCGGTTCGGGCTCGGGCTCGGGTCCAGGCTCCGGCTCGGGCTCCGGCTCCGGTTCGGGCTCCGGCTCAGGCTGAGGCTCGGGCTCGATCTCGCCGTAGATGTCGACCAGGTAGATGGTCTCGGCGCTGGGGGCGTTCTCATAGTACACGGTGCAGCTGCAGCCCTCGGCCAGGACGCCGTAGGCCAGGCGGCAGCGAGCGGGATCGATCTTCACCACGGTGCCGTCAGCCAGGTCCAGGCGATACTGCGGCTGGTCGATCTCATACACGGTGCCGGCCATGGAGCCGTAGACAGGCTCGGGATCCGGCTGCGGAGCGGGGGTAGGCGCGGGCGTCACGGGGATGACCACGTCGCCGCCGCAGTCCAGGGTCTTCAGCTGCTTGCCGCCGTAGCTGCCGTTGAAGTTCCAGACGATCTTCAGGGGGATGGTGTTGTCGCCTTCTTTGAGATCGACGACGTAGGACAAGCTGCCGATGTAGGTGGTGGTCTTGCCGCCGCTGTAGTTCACCGCAGGCTGATCCATCTTCGTGACCTGGCCGCCCAAGTCCACCGAGATGGCGTCACGCAGCCCGTTCAGGCGGATGGTGGCGGAGCGGAAGCTCACGGTCACCGTGAGATCGGCACGCATCTCGCCGATCTCGGACGCGACCCAGTCGCAGACCAGATCCAGGCCGGTGCCGGTCTGGGAGCTGAAGCCGCCGCGGGCGAGGATCTCGCCGGAGGGCTCAGGAGCCGGTCCCGGAGGCGCGGGCGGCGTGGTGGGCGCGGCGGTGGGCGGCGTGGTGGGCGCGGCGGTGGGCGAAGGAGACGGGGACGGGGCCGCTTTGGCCGTCACCGACAGGTACGCGGTGTTGGTGCGGGCGGTCTGGCCCTCATAGTTGAAGGTGCAGTAGGCGCCCCAGCGGTCGGCCGCCTTGGGGAGCTTGCCGATGGAGAGGGTGGTGCTGTAGATGCCGCTCAGCTGGACGCCGGGGAACTTGTTGGCGAAGCTCTGGGGGCTGTACTCGCCGCCGTCGGGAGATACGAAGGTCCAGCTCAGAGAGGTGTAGATGTTGGCGTAGGCCACGAAGTAGCCGGTGTCGCCCTCGTTGCGCTTCTCATTGGTGGGGTTCTTCGTGATGTACAGGAACAGCGGCGCGCCGGTCTGGCCGCTCTGGTCGGGATCGACCTCGCCCAGCGGCTGGGGATGGGGCAGAGGATCGGTCTTGTCCGGGCCCTGCTCGCCGGTGAAGACGGCGTAGCTGTTGCTCAGGCGGGCGGCGTCCACGCCGTCGTTCATGCTGAACCAGCCGAAGTTGCTGCTGCTCATCTCACGGCCGGCATAGGCGGCCAGAGCAGACGCGTTGTAGGATTCCGGCCCGATCTCGTTGCCCTGCACGTCCATGTAGGAGACCGTGCGGGAGCCGTTCACGTCGACGATGTGCTGGATGGCGAACTCTTCATAGCTGAGGGTCCGGTCGCGGAAGGTGATGCCGCACTTGACGGAGTAGCCCTCGCTGTTGGAGAGCATGATGTTGTCGTAGAACAGGTAGGACCAGGTGTCCGTGCTGCGGTCGTGGAAGGTATCGGCGTTCTCGGACAGGATGTCGGGGAAGGAGCCGCCCTCTTCGGTCTGGACCGTGCACTCGTACAGCGCGTCCATGGCCTCGCTCAGCTCCCAGATCTTCAGGGTGGTGGAGCGGTCGGCCTGGTGCTGGGACGCAGCGATCACTTCCAGCAGGCCGTTGTGGTCCAGGTCGGTCACGGCGTAGCGCCACTCGCGGGAGCCGTCCTGCTTCAGAGACGGCAGGATCGTGGCGAGGGCCGCGATCCGCGGGTCGACCTGCGGCTCGGCGTCGGGGGCGGGCGTCGCGGTCTCCTGCTCGGGCGCAGGCGGCGGGGTCACGCTGCCGATGGTGGTCTCCTGGGGGGGAGCATCTGTGGGCTGGGCGGTCTGCGGCGCCACTCCGCCGCAGGCGGCGAGAGAGGCGGTCATCACAAGGGCCAGCACCAGGCAGATGATGCTTTTCTTGTTCATAGTCGTTCCTCCTGGAACGCAGCGCCCGCGGTCCGGACGCTGCTCATCTTTGTGTGGGGAAAGGGGCGCTCGCGCGCGGTCTGCCGCGCAGGAGACCGGCGCGGCGCCGGTCATGCGCCGGGCCGCGCCGGAGAACTGAGGCCGGAGCGCTCAGCGCAGCAGCATGTGGTTGACCAGGTTCTGGATGGTGTCGTAGTTATAGCCGGCGCGGGCCAGAGCGGTGCGGCGGGCCTCGCCGTTGCCGTACTTGCCGTCGATGACGTCCTTGGCGACCTGCTCATACTTCAGCAGATCGTTGACCAGGCCCTGGACGACCTTGGGGTCGAAGCCGGCGCGGCGCAGCGCGGCGACGCGGGCCTCGCCGTTGCCGTAATCGCCGTTGATGCAGGCATAGGCGGCGCGCAGCTCAGCAGTCATACCGCCGGAGACGGCCTCCAGCTTCTCGTCAGGCAGCTTTTCGATCATGTTCATGTCCTCCTCTTTTTTCTTTTTTCTTTTGTCTTTGTTTATAGTCTCTTGCATACAGGTACAAGATACCATACGGATCTTCACACGGGCCGGTCTTCCCGCGGCCGTCGCAGCGCCCTGTCCTCGGGCCGCATGTGTCCGGACCGCAGGGCCCGCGCAGGAGGCGGCAGCCCCCTCCGGGACGGCCGCACGGCTTTCATGATAATTATATCGGATCAGGCTCCCGTGTCAAGCCTTTGCTTCGCTACAAGGGCGGAAAAGAGCCCGTTCCGTTCCAGCAGCTCCTCATAGGTCCCGTCTTCGACGATCTTCCCGCCGTCCAGGACCAGGATCCTGTCGCAGTGCTGAATGGTGCTGAGCCGATGGGCGATCACGATGCGGGTGCACTTGAGCCCGTCCAGCGCGTCGGAGACCTGCTTCTGGGTCTTGTTGTCCAGGGCGGAGGTCGCCTCGTCGAACATGAGGATCCTGGGCTTGGGGGCCACGGCCCGGGCGATCATCAGGCGCTGCTTCTGGCCGCCGGAGATGCCGCCCTGGCCTTCGGAGATCAGGGTGTGCATGCCCATGGGCATGGCGCGGATATCGTCCGCGATCCCGGCCAGCTCCGCCGCCTCCCATGCCTCGTCCAGCGACAGCTGCGGGGCGGTGATGACGATGTTGGAGTAGATGTCCCCCTGGAAGAGGCTGCCGGTCTGCATGACGGCGCCGATCTTGCGGCGCAGGGAGCGCAGGTCCAGCTTCCTCATATCCCTGCCGTCGTAGTAGATCGCGCCCTTCTCCGGCTCCTCATAGCCCAGGAGCAGGCGCATGAGGGTGCTCTTGCCGCAGCCGGTCCGGCCCACGATGGCCACATACTCCCCGGCGCGGATCTTCAGATCCATCCCGTCCAGCACATAGGGCAGGTCCTCCCCGTAGCGGAAGCGGACGTTGGACAGCTCGATGCTGCCGCTGAGGCGGGTGACCATGGTCTTCATCTCGGAGGACTCCGGCTCGGTCTTCAGGATGGGCTCCGCCATGGCCAGGATGGGCCTGATCTGGGCCACGGTCAGCGCCACGCCGCTGAGGGCGCTGAAGGCGCCGCTCACCATGCCGTAGGCCGCGTTGAAGGCCAGATACTCCGAGGGCGTGACCCCGCTCTTCACCGCCAGGAAGTACATCATCAAAGAGCCGGCCAGGGCCACCGCCGTGCTCAGCACGCCGCCGATCTTCAGGAAGAGGGGCGGATCGTACTCCAGCTCGGCCACGGAGGAATAGGACTCGGCCCAGCGGGCGAAGGCCCGCTTCTCCGCGCCGGCGAGCTTGATCTTCTGCACGCCGTTGATCAGGGCGAAGCTCATGCCGTCGTTCTTCGCGCCCCGCTCCATGATCTCCTGGCTGATCTTCCTCTGTTTGAGCGCGGAGACGACGCCGAGCGTCACCGTGGCCAGGATGATCAGCAGCGCAGGCGTCACCAGGGCCGGCGCATAGGCGAAGATCTGGGTGATGTACAGCAGGGACACCAGGGAGCTCAGGCCCAGGGAGAAGACGTTGGCCACCATCACGTCGCAGAGCTGGCGGACCGCGCCGAAGCGGCTGGAGAGCTCGCCGGAGGAATAGTTGCGGAAGAAGCTGGCGGGCAGGTCGATCACGCGCATCATGACCGCCGCCTCCACCGAGAGGGAGGTCTTGATCTGGATGCGGTCCATGGTCAGAGACTTCAGGCTGCCGATCAGCTGGGAGGAGAGGATCGTACAGAAGAGGAACACCGCCGCGCCCAGGAGCATGGACACGCTCCTGTGCTCCAGCACCGGGCCGGTCAGCTCGCGGGTGATCCGGGGCATGAGCATGCCCACCAGCGTGACCAGCAGGGTCAGTCCCGCGAAGATCAGCACGTCGCCCAGGTCCAGGCAGTCCTTCAGATAGTTCAGCAGATCCGGGACGCCCAGCTTTTTCAGCGGCAGCGGCCGATAGAAGCAGACCGCGTCCCGGGCGAAGGCCGCCGCCGTCTCTCTGTTCAGGTCCCTGCGCGTCCCGCTGACCGGATCGACGAAGCAGTAGCCCCGGAAGGCCTTCGGCAGCAGCGCCACCGGCAGCCGTTCCTCGCCGTAGTAGCCCAGCATGGGCCCGAAGGCGTTGCGGTACCAGCCCTCCTCCAGATCCACCCGGCGGCGCATGATGCCGTGGGGGCGCAGGGCGTATTCCATCTGCTCCTCGGCGTCCCGGATCTCCTCCGGGATGTCGGCGGGCTTGATGTGGTGGTATTTCAGGATCTCGTCGATGGCCGCCTTGGTCACGATGCGCTCGTCGTTCAGCGTGCCGGCGCCGCGCTTGCCCAGGACCACCGAGGCCATGCGGAAAATGGAGTCTTCAAAGACTTCCTGATCCTTCTGCTGACGCATCCGGATCTGATCGTCGAACCAACTCATCTCTCCACCTCCTCAGTCGCTGGCGATCAGGTCGGCGTAGACGCCGCCCCTGGCGTAGAGCTCCTCGTGGGTGCCGCGCTCCACCACCCGCCCCCGGTCCAGCACCACGATCTCGTCGCAGTCGCGGATGGTGCTGAGGCGGTGCGCGATGATGATGCAGGTGATGCCCCGGTCCTTGATCGCGTTGACCAGCTGATACTCGGTCAGCGCGTCCAGGGCGGAGGTCGCCTCGTCCAGTATGATCATGGTGGGGTCCTGGGCCAGCACGCGGGCGATCTCCATGCGCTGCCGCTGGCCGCCGGAGAAGTCCCGGCCGCCCTCGATCATCCTGTACTGGTAGCCGCCCTCGCGCTGCATGATGTCCTCATGGATCTGCGCGTCGCGGGCCGCCACGATCATTTCATAATCCTCGATGGAGGTATCCCACATTTTGATGTTGTTGGCGATGGTAT
>JAFZOC010000031.1 GCA_017550765.1 Oscillospiraceae bacterium | reverse complement strand
TGGCGGGAGAAGCTGGATCTGGACCGACACAGCCTTTCGGCAACGGACCGGTCACTTGTTTTCGCTGGACACGCGGCGGGGATCATGATATAGTTAATTTGGATAATTGTAAATTCCTTTTGCCATGATCATTTCACAAGAGGAGGAAGCGCGTATGACCCGCAAATTGCTGAGCCTGTTTCTGGTCCTGGTGATGCTGCTGAGCCTGTTCCCGACCGCCGCGCTGGCGGAGGGGACGATCGCGCTCATCGAGGGCTCCGCGCCGGCGGAAGAGCCGGTCACTGCCGATCTGTCCGATCCCGACCCCGCGGACGGCGGGACCATCCGGCCCGCAGAGCCGACGGGACCCGAGGAGCCCGCAGAGCCGGAGGAAGATCCGTTGGCTCCTCCGCAGAGCGGCGACCCTCAGGACGACACGGAGACGGAGGAGCTTGTGGACCTGCGTTTCCTCTGCGATCCTGCCAAGACGCAGATCACGGTCTTCGACCCGGATGAGCTCGACGAGCTGACCGGGGAGCCCCTTGTCATCCGCCCGGACGAGGACGATGCGTATCTGTATCACCTCCTGCCCGGCGAGTATCTCTACACGGCTGTCTGCACCGGTTATGAGCCGATCGAGAAGGAGCCCTTCACCGTGGATGCGGAGAGCGACGCGACGGTGGAGCTCCTTGTCGCGCTTTCCGCCGTCCGGGAGCCGGAGCCTCCCGTGGAGGAGACGCCTGCCGATCTGGTCCCCGCCGAGGAGACGGGTCTTGTCCCCGGGGAGGAAGAGCTGGATCCGGGATCCCTTCTGCCGGTCGGGGTGCCGGTGAAGGTCTCCGGCAACGTGGACGCCAGTTCTCTGGCGGACGGCAGTTCGCTGGTCCTCACGGGGGACACGGCCCTGAACATGGACGTGGAAAAGACGCTCCGATCCATCAGCGGCGACTATGCGCTGACGATCGCGGGCAGCAATAAACTGACTGTCAGCGCTCCCGACGGCGACGCCATCCATGTTGGCGATCTCACGTCGAGCGTGAGCATGGCGATCGGCGCGCCTTCGGGCTACGGCATCAGAGCGTTCCGGTCTGTCACGCTGACGAGCATCCCGACCCTGGAGATCGACGCTTCCAGCGCCGCGATCTACGCCTGCGATCAGATCCGGATCGCAGCGGGGACCGTGAGCATCCACGCCGGGGAGAACGGGCTGGACGTGTACGGCTCCGGGGGAGACGATGCGGTCAGCGTCGCGGCAAATACCCTGACCATCGAAGCCGGGATGAACGTCATCCGGGCGTACGAGGCGGCGGTGTCGGTGAGCGTGAGCGGCACGGGCCTGCTGAGGAGCAGCTACAGCGGCATGGACGCACGATACGGCTTTGGGATCACGGCCGACGGGAACGTCGCCCTGAGCGGGGCCGGCACGCTGGCGATAAGGAGCAAGCAAGCCTGTATCCATTCCGGGGCTTCGGTGACCAGCTCGTACCTGGCCCTGGATCTGATCGGCACCGGGAGCTACGGCATCAGAGCGTTCCGGTCTGTCACGCTGACGAGCATCCCGACCCTGGAGATCGACGCTTCCAGCGCCGCGATCTACGCCTGCGATCAGATCCAGATCGCAGCGGGGACCGTGAGCATCCACGCCGGGGAGAACGGACTGGACTTGTACGGCTCCGGGGGAGACGACGCGATCGGCGTTACGGCGGATGCCCTGACCATCGAAGCCGGGATGAACGCCATCCGGGCCTACGATGCGGCGGTGTCGGTGCGCGTGAACGGCACGGGCCTGCTGAAGAGCAGCTACAGCGGCACGGACGCACGATACGGCTTCGGGATCGTAGCCGACGGGAACGTCGCCCTGGGCGGGGCCGGCAAGCTGACGATGAGCAGCAGGTCCGACTGTATCCGTACCGAGGCGTCGGTGACCGGCTCGGGCCTGTCCCTGGATCTGACCAACACCGGAGGATCCGGCATCAGAGCCGGTCAGTCCGTTACGCTGACAGCGATCCCGACGCTGGCGATCGACTCTCATTCCACCGCGATCCATGCCAACGACCAGATCGAGATCGCAGCGGGGACCCTGACCATCCACGCCGGCGGGAACGGACTGGACTTGTACGGCATCGAGGAAGACGATACGATCCGCGTCACGGCGGATACTCTGACCATCGAAGCAGAGGCGAACGCCATCGAAGCGGGCACAGTGTCGGTGAGCGTGAGCGGCACGGGCCTGCTGAAGAGCAACTACAGCGGCACGCTGGATCTGTACGGCTTTGGGATCAAGGCCGTCGGGAACGTCGCCCTGAACGGGGCCGGCACGCTGACGGTGGACAGCAAGAAAGACTGTATCCGTTCCGGGGCTTCGGTGACCGGCTCGCACCTGTCCCTGGATCTGACCAGCGCCGGAGGCTGCGGCATCATAGCGAATGCGTCTGTCTCGCTGACAAATGCCTCGATGCTGAAGGTCAAGTCTTTCAACGCCGCGGTCTATGCCTGCGATCGGATCCGGATCGAAGCGGGGACTGTGACCATCGACGCCGGGGAGAACGGCCTGGACGTGTACGGCTCCGGGGGAGACGACGCGATCAGCGTTGCGGCGGATACCCTGACCATCGAAGCCGCGATGAACGCCATCCGGGCGTACGAGGCGGCGGTGTCGGTGAGCGTGAGCAGCACGGGCTTTCT
>JAFZOC010000317.1 GCA_017550765.1 Oscillospiraceae bacterium | reverse complement strand
TCCCGTCCGTCTTTTCAATATGTCAGTGCTCCAAGTCCTTGATATCGTTCCGGCCCCTGCGGTCCATCACATCCCGCCTGACCTGATCCGCTTCCAGGATCGCTGCTACAGTTGCGACCGCGCATACGACTGAGGCACTGTACCTCAGATCGATGGATGCCAGTGTCAGCGGGAACACGAACAGCAGCGCTCCGGTCACCCTGTTGATCGTGGAATGCACAGACAGGAGCCGTTTCCGACTGATGAACTCCACTGCGATGTCCACCGCCTTTATGCATGTGATGACGGCGATCCATACAGAGAGCCAGACCGGAACATCCAGTTCCGGGAGCAGCTTTATCAGGCAGGCGACCACGAACACGATGTCCGCGGCCGTATCCAGCCTTGAGCCGAACTCGCTGGCGGTACCTGTTCTCCTCGCCACGGCACCATCGATCATATCGGAGATCCCGCCAGCGATGTAGAGCACATAAAACGCCGGAGAGAATGCCGGACAGAACAGCAGAGCGACGCCGAGCAGCATTCTGATCCCAGTGATGATATTTGCCATTTTACATCGGTGTCCCTACTTCTATCAGGTTGCCGTCCGGATCATAGAAACGGATGACCTTCTGTCCCCAGCTGTGCGTCATGAGCCTGTTGACGTACTTCACTTCCGGATGAAACTTTTCAAGTCTTTCGATAAGACCTTCCAAGTCAGGCTCCTCAAAATAGAGCTCGCTGGCATTGTTCTCCGGGATGACATCTCTCCCCAGGAACGCTTTCCAGTATTTCTCTTCCTGCAGCACCAGTCCTTCCGTCAGGACCATATTCCCGTCATGGTCAAGGATCGTCTCAAGGCCAAACAGATCATGGTAGAACTGTCTGGATCTCTCGATGTCCTTCACAACGATCAGCACATATCTCAGTTTCATCTTTTTCCTTCCCTCAGAGCGGGAGACAGGTATGCTCCCATATGTCCGCCGAAAACTCCGATCTGACGATCTATGCATCAATATAGCCGGGACGCAGCCCGATCTCAACATCTTTCTGTAAAAAAGCTCGGACGCGCCTTCCGGGCCCAAAAAAGCTCACCGCTGCACCTGGGTCTGGATGCCCCCTGAACAGGTGGCGCGCCCCCCTGGGCTTTTCGATCAAAATGCTCAGTTTTCCGTGAAGTCTCAGGTCGAAAGACATGAGGCCTTTTCTTTTCGCGGCACACCGGCCTCGCGGCCTCCTTCGCGACGGTCCAGGCCCTCTCGCCCTCTCCGCGCGCCGTCCCGATCCGGACGCCGCATAAGGAACGCTCCCCCGCCGTGGCTGGGGAGCGTTTTCCTGATATCCCGTTTCGTAGAGCTCTGCGGGAGAACTCACTTGATGGCGCCGGTGATGCCCTGCGCGAACTGTTTCTGCAGGATGAAGAACACGATGACCGTGGGCAGCGAGCAGAACAGGACGCCCAGCATCAGCACGCCGTAGTCGATGGTATAACCGCCGGCCAGGTTGGCGATCAGGATGGGCATGGTCTTGGCGCTGTTGGGATCGGTCAGCACCACGCGGGGCCAGAGGTAGGAGTTCCAGGCGTTCATGAAGGTGATGACCGCCGCCGCCGCGTAGGTGGACTTCATCATGGGCATGTAGATCCGGAAGAAGATCGCCAGCTCGCCCAGACCGTCGATCCGGGCGGCATCCATGACTTCCAGAGGGAAGTTCCGCGAGTTCTGCCGGAACATCATGATCATGAAGGGCGTGGCCACCGTGGGCAGCACGAAGCCCCAGACCGTGCTGAGCAGGTGCATCTTGCTCATCATCTTGAACAGGGGGATCATGGTGGCGACGCCGGGGATCATCATGGCCATCAGCAGGATCGCGAAGACCACGTCCTTGCCCTTGTCATGATACAGCTCGAAGCCGTAGCCGGCCAGGGAGCAGATGAACAGGGAAAGGATCGTCAGCGCCGCGGCGTAGAAGAAGGAGTTGGCCATGGCGCCCCAGAGCTTGGAGGAAGCCAGCAGGTTCTTGAAGTTCTCCACCAGGTTGGTGCCGAACCAGATCCGGCCCTGGGCCACCTCCTGGGTGGTGTTCGTGGCCGCCGTGAGCATCCAGTACAGGGGGAAGACGGAGAACAGCGCCACGATGATCAGAAAGATGTAGCTGGGGATCAGGCGCCGCTGGATCGCGCTCATTTTGTTCCTTTCAGTCACGGGTATCACCTACCTTCAGGTTGATGACCGCCAGGATCGCGACCAGGATGAACACCAGGAAGGACATGGCGGAGGCGTAGCCGAAGTTGGCTGTGCCGGTGCCGAAAGCGTTGTTGTAGATGTAGTGGGACATGGTCATGGTCGTGCCGGCGGGGCCGCCGTTGGTGAGGTTCACCGACTCGTCGAAGAGCTGCAGGGTGCCGTTGATGGACATGATGAAGGTCATGATGATCACGGGACGCAGCTGAGGGACGGTGATGTGCCAGAAGGTCTTCCAGCCGTTGGCGCCGTCGATCCGGGCCGCCTCATACACGGAATAATCCAGGTTCTGGAGGCCGGCCAGGTAGAAGACCATGTTGTAGCCGGTCCAACGCCAGACCAGCGCGAAGATGATCACGAAGCGGGCGGTGCCCGTCTGTCCCAGCCAGTTGATGTTCTCCTTGATCAGGCCCAGGCTCATCAGGATGCTGTTGACCAGGCCCTGGGTGGCGAAGAGGGAGCGGAAGATCAGGGCATAGGAGACCAGGGAGATGGCGCAGGGCAGGAAGATGCAGGTGCGGAAGAGGCCTCGCAGCTTCAGGTCCTTGTTGTTCAGCAGCTGGGCCAGCAGGATGGCGACCACCAGCATGATCGGGACCTGGATGATCAGATACAGGAAGGTGTTCTTCAGCGTGGTCATGAACGTCTTGTCCTGGAACATCCGGATATAGTTGTAATACCAGGGCTTGCCGGACTCCGTGATCCACTGGGCGCCGGTGTTGTTCTTGAAAGACGTGACCAGAGCGGAGAACATGGGGAAGAAGCTGAATATGCAGATCAGGGCCGTGGCGCCCAGGAGGAAATACCACCCGATCCGCTTCTGTTTTCTTTCCATGAGTTTCCTCCTTTACCGTGAGAGTGTGCCGAAGGGAGATGGGGATATCGCCCCGTCATGGATCATGGCGGGGCGATGTTTCGCTCGTTTCTGTGTGGT
Source organism: Oscillospiraceae bacterium (assembly GCA_017550765.1). Next base: position 363 of record JAFZOC010000317.1, on the reverse strand, counting down.
CAGGGGCGGATCAGTTGCCCATCTCGAAGTTGACCTGATCCTCGGCGTTCTGCAGCTCGGCGGTCAGATCGGCGCCGTTCTGGATGTTGGTGATGGCGTTGCCCACGTTGGTACGGGCATTGTAGTGGAAGTCGCTCTGCTCGATGACGGGGACGTGAGAGCCCATCTCCACGATGGTGGAGTAGATGGCCTGGCCGCCGAAGAAGGCGACGCCTTCCTTGTAGACGTCAGACTGGCCGGCGGAGATGCAGCAGGTGATGACGCCGCCGTTGCGGAGCGCGTCGTCATAGGTCTCCAGAGCGCCGGCGCCGCCGCCGAAGGTGTAGGCCAGGAAGGCCTTGGCCAGATCGACGTTCTTGCAGT
>JAFZOC010000316.1 GCA_017550765.1 Oscillospiraceae bacterium | reverse complement strand
CCCGGACTCGCTTGATCTGCCGCAGGCAGCGCGAGGCCGCAATTCCCTTTAGGCAAGGGGGCCAGGGGACGGATTGCCGCGCCGGGGGCATCGGGCACTGGTGCGCCATGACAGAGGGAGAGACTGAACTTGATCAATTGCCGACGCGGATGCGGTACTGGCGGCCGGTTTCGGCGCTGACGGAGATCTCCACCGTGCGGCCCTCCTCGTTCCGGGTGGAGAACACATAACAGGGCACCGGCTGCCCGCCGGGACTGCGCAGGATCATCCGGCGGACCGGGGCCTCCCGCAGCTCCTCCGGCAGGGCGGAGCGGGCGCTCTCTTCCTCCACGGCCCAGTCCGGAGACAGGGGCTCAGGATCCCAGGAGGAGGCGTCAAAGCTGTAGAGCGAGCCGTCGTCCAGGGCGATCGCGACGCGCAGGACGCAGTCCGGACAGAGGGCGCCGCCCTGCTCCCGGGCAAAGCTGAAGCTGGCCACGCAGGCGCTCTGGGACTGCTCCAAAAGCTGCAGGTCCTCCAAGCCCATGCCCCGGAGAAAGCTCTCGGCCGCCCGCAGGGCCTCCCGGAGACTCAGCTTCTCTTCCGCAACCAGACGGCTGCTGCCGTAGCTCTGCACCCCGCGCCGGTCCACGCAGAGCCAGGCGTCTCCCGCCTGGAAGCAGAGACGGCCCTCGCCGCCCTGATCGCTGCCCAGGGGCTCCAGCTCCTCCGGGGAGAGACCGGCAAAGGCCGCCGCGGCGGAGAGCATCTCCCCCTCGGTCAGCAGACCGCCGGAGCGCTCCGGCTCCGCCCCATAGAGACCGTCGTAACGCAGGGAGACGGGCTGGAAGTCCGCTTCGCAGGCCAGCAGCTCCCCGCTGAGGAGAGGACAGGTCTCCGTGCCCACGTTGCGCAGGCGCTTTTCCCGGCTGTCCATGCGCAGCTCCCGGTCCTGCAGATCCTGCCGCAGCTCCAGCAGAGTCTGGGAAAAGCCGTCGGCGGCGGCGGAGAGCCGGCGAAGCTCCTCCCGCTGCTGCCCGGTGAAGGGATGGCCCTGGCCGCAGAGACTGTGGGCATAGTCGCCGGCGGTGTTGAGCCAGGCGGAGAGCCGCTCCAGCTCCCAGGCGGAAAAGGGGAGGACGGACAGGGCGCTCTCCGCCGCGGCGGCGCTGGCATAGGCCTCGCAGCAGATGCGGTCGCACATGTCGCTGTCCGTGGCATAGGGACCCTGGTCCAGCACGGCGGCCAGCGTCTGGACCGAACGGACCGTCTCCTCATAGGCCAGGCTCGCGCTCTCGTTGGCGCTGCGGCGATACCAGCCCAGGCCCCATTGACCCGCCCAGGCGTAGAGCGCCAGAGTCAGGATCAGTACGGAGAGATAGGAGATCAGCAGGACGCGGCTCTTCTTTTTCATAAAAAACACCTCTTTTGGGATAGCGTTTCCCAAAAGAGGCGATTTTATGAATGAGGCGGACGGACTTGCCCTGACGCCGCCGGGCGCGGAGCTTTGCGCTGCGGTCAGCGCAGCTTGTCCGCGCCGAGGCGGAGGCGGCGGAGGGTCTCGTCCTTGCCCAGGATGCGGCAGATCTCCACCGCGCCGCCGGGCGTCACGGCCTTGCCGGCGGCGGCGATGCGCACCGGCCACATGACCTTGGCGTTCTTCACGGCCAGCTCCTCGGCCAGCTTTACCATGCAGTCCAGAATATGCTCGTCATCCCAGGTCTCCAGGGCCTCGAAGCGGGGGATCACCCGGTCCAGAACGTCCAGAGCGCTCTGCTCGTCGGACTTGGACTTCTTGTGCACGAAGAGCTCCGTGCCGTATTTCGGCAGCTCGTCGAAGAAATCCAGCTTCTCCGGGATCTCGGTGAGGACCTCGGTGCGCTGCTGCAGCAGGGCGGCGATGGCGGCGGCGTCATAGCGCTCGTCCTTCACGGCCCGGCGGATCCAGGGCTCCGCCACCCGTGCGAAGGCCTCGGGGCTCATGCGGCGGATATACTCGGCGTTGAAGTAGCGCAGCTTCTCGATATCGAAGATGGCGGGGGACTTGGAGATGCCGGACATCTCGAAGGCGGCCTTCAGCTCGTCCAGAGAGAAGATCTCCTGCTCCGCCTGCTCGCCCTTGGGGCTCCAGCCCAGCAGGGCCACGTAGTTGAGCACCGCTTCCGTCAGGAAGCCCTGGGCGATCAGATCCTCATAGGAGGGGTCCCCGTGGCGCTTGGACATCTTGTTGTGGGCGTCCCGCATGACGGGAGAGCAGTGGACATACTTGGGGATGTCCCAGCCGAAGCCCTGGTACAGCAGATTGTATTTGGGAGCGGAGGAGAGATACTCGCTGCCCCGGACCACATGGGTGATGCCCATGAGATGGTCGTCCACCACGTTGGCGAAGTTGTAAGTGGGCAGCCCGTCCCGCTTCATGAGCACCTGATCGTCCAGCGTGGCGTTGTCCACGGTGATGTCGCCGTAGATCTCGTCATGGAAAGTGGTGCTGCCGCTGTCGGGGAT
>JAFZOC010000315.1 GCA_017550765.1 Oscillospiraceae bacterium | reverse complement strand
ACCCGTCCGGTGGGATTGTGGGGGGAGCAGAAGATCGCCAGATGGATCTTGTGCTCTTTGAGCTTACGGTCCATGTCCTCATAGTCCATGCGCCAGATCCCCTGTCCGTCCCGGACCAGGTCCGTATGGACCGCTGTGCGCCCGGTGCTCTCCAGCACGTGGGTGAAGCCCACGTAGACCGGCGCGTGGAGCAGGATCTCCTCCCCGGGGGCGGTGAGCATGCGGATCGCGGAGCTGACGCCGCCCAGGACGCCGTTCTCGTAGCCGATGTGCTCCCGCTCCAGGTCGGTGACGCCCTTGCGGCGGCGGTGCCAGTCGAGGATGGCCTGATAGTAGCGCTCCGGCTCCCGGAAGTAGCCAAAGTTGGGAAAGCGCAGCCGTTCCTCCAGGGCCTCCAGGATGCAGGGGGCCGTGGGGAAGCTCATGTCCGCGATCCACATGGGGATCGCGGAGCGGCCCGGCCCCACGGCGGCGTCCCGGGAGGGGATCACGTCCACCGCGATGATGTCCCGGCCGCTGCGGTCCAGGATGCTGGTGAAGTCGTATGTCATGTCCTCTACCTCGTATCTCTCATATCCTCCGGCCGTGCCGGAGCGGCTCACAGCAGGCGGGGCGCACCGTAGGCGCCGCTGCTCACCAGTCGGAGTCCCAGTCGGTGCCGCCGGAGTCCCAGCTGTCGTAGTCGGAGCTGTAGTCGGAGGAGTTGGAGCTCTCGCTCTCCACGATGCTGTCCCAGGTGCTGGAGCTCTTGAAGTTGCTGACGCCCCAGTCGCTGCTCCAGCTGTCGCCCATGGCGTACTGCTCATAGTCGCTCTCGGGGAAGCCGCCGTAGGAGCTGTACCAGTAGCCGGCGCTGTTGTCGTCGTAGGTGTAGTACCAGTCGTCGCCGTAGTGGTAGTAGACGGTGCCGTTGCCGTTGGAGTAATAGCCGTCCTTGCTGTGCCTGCAGCTGCTGACGCAGGAGGAGATCCCGCCGAAGACGATGAGGACCAGGAACCAGAGCGCAAAGGCCTTGAACGCGCTCAGGCAGCCCTTCTTCGCGTCCTTTTTGTCTTTTTTGGTGCTGCCGCCGCTGCGCACGGGAGGCGCGCCGTCGGGGTAGATGCCCCTGTTGTGGCACTCGTCCAGGAGCTTCTGGAAGAGCTCGCTGACGCCGCGCTCCTCGTCCGGCCCCCGGTAGCGGACGGCCCGGCTGCCGTCGGCCTTGTTCTTGTAGACGATCACGTCCTCCCCGTCCCGGTAGATGCCGAAAGCCCTTGGCTCCCGGTAGTCCTCACCGATGAAGAAGCGCATGCGCAGCAGCGGCATGCCCCGCTCGGCGCAGTACTCCTTCAATTCCTGGATGGTCCGGGGCTTCTGGATGGTCCGGGGCGTGTCCTGGACATAGTGCTCGTTGGCGGCGCCGCAGTTGGGACAGACCTTCTCGTCGGAGCGCAGCGTGCTGCCGCAGTAGGGGCACTGGCCGGTGGACGCCGTGGGCCCGCCCCTGTCCGCCGGGGCGGCAGGCCCCTCCGCAGGCGCGGCGGTCGGCTGTTCCGGCGCGGCGGACGGCGTCGGGCGGATCTCTCTCCGGGGCCGGTACTCGTCTCCGGACATATCGACGCCATAGAACATGTTCTCCGCGCCGCATTTCGGGCAGCGGGCGTCGCTAGGCTCCAGCACCGTGGAGCAGAAGGGGCACTTGTTCTCATAGGCCATGATGGTCTCCTCACTTTCTGCGGGCTCGCCCGCCTCAGACCGAGATGTCCAGCCGCCGGCACTCCTCCAGCAGCTTCTCATAGAGCAGCAGGACCGCCCGCGCCTCGTCCGGCCCCCGGTAGGGGACGGAGCGGCTGCCGTCGGACTTATTCTTGTAGATCACGAAGTCCCCGCCGTCCCGGTAGATGCCGTAGGCCCGGGGCGGGCGGTAGTCCTCGCCCAGGAAGAAGCGCAGGCGCTGGAGAGGCAGACGGTGGACGCTGCACCAGTCCCGCAGCTCCTCGATGGTCTTGGGGCGCAGATCCTGCCGGGATCTCGGCACCACATAATACTCGTTCGCGCCGCCGCAGTTGGGGCACTTCTGCTCGTTCGAGCGGACAGGGCGGCCGCAGTAGGGGCAAGTCGAAAGGCTCATGGCTCAGACCTCGCTTTCCATGCTTCGTTCGGGGTCCCGGGGCAGATCGCGTACGATCCTATCTGATACGATCCTATTTAAGCAGAGACGGGCGGAAAAAGCAAGTCGATCTTCCGCAAAAGGCCACCGCGCTGGTCCGGGCCGGCAGACGCATCCCGTCCGACCGCCTGCGGGAGAGCCGGGAAGAGCCCCGCCCAGGGAGCGCTATGCTCCCTGGGGCGGGGCTCTCAAGGTGTCGACACCTT
>JAFZOC010000030.1 GCA_017550765.1 Oscillospiraceae bacterium | reverse complement strand
CCCCCCGGCCCATCCGCCCCAGGTGTGCGCGTCCCGGCCTGTACAGGCGCGCGACCCGGCCCGGGCCTTGCAAAGCGCCGCCGGGGATGTTACACTGGACATGTCGCTCCTGCACCGGAGCTCCCGCTCCGGTATCCCCATCTGGAGGTGTCGCACCATGCTGGAGACCCAGGATCTGCTCTTGAAAAAGGCCGTCTTCGAGGACTGGGAAGATCTGTATGCCCGCGTCTGGCGCCATTGGGAGACCGCCCGCTACATGTTCTGGCGCGTGACCGAGAGCGAGGAGGAGGCGCAGGACCGGATGCGCCGGACCCTCGCCTACCAGGCCAGCCACGAGCACGTCTACACCGTCTACGACAGGCGCAGCGGCAGGGCGATCGGCTTTGCCGGCATGCGGGAGCTCGAGCCCGGCATCTGGGAGGAGACCGGCGTGGCTCTGGGCCCGGACTACGTAGGCCGGGGCTACGGCGGGCAGATCCTGGACGCCCTGACCCGGACCGCCTTCGCCCGGGGCGGGCGGCTGTTCCGGGCCTTCTGCCGGGAGCAGAACGAGCGCTCCCGCCGGCTGATCCTCTCCCGGGGCTTCCGGCCCACGGGCTCGGAGCAGTGTCTGGACGAGCGCACCGGGGAGACCTACACCCTGCTGCACTTCGCGCTGACCGCTCCGGCAGCCGCGCCCGGGAGCGAGCCGGGCCCGGACACGGAACGCTCCGACGCCGGCGATCCGCGCCCCGGCCGCCCCGATCCTGTCGGATGATGGACCGCTCCTTCTACGCCCGCTCCGCCGTGGACCTGGCGCCGCTGCTGCTGGGCAAGCTCCTCTGCCACCGGACGGAGGAGGGCCTGGCCGCCGGGAAGATCGTGGAGGCCGAGGCCTACTGCGGCCCGGAGGACGACGCGGCCCACTCCTTCGGCGGCCGCCCCACGGCGCGCACGGCCGCCATGTTCGGGCCGCCGGGCCGGGCCTATGTCTTTCGGATCTATGGGATGCACTGCTGCTTCAACGTGGTCTGCGCCCGGGAGGGCCGCCCGGAAGCGGTGCTGATCCGGGCCCTGGAGCCGACGGAAGGCCTGGCGCTGATGGCCCGCCGCCGGGGCACGGACGAGCTCCGGCAGCTCTGCAGCGGGCCGGGGAAGCTCTGCCAGGCTCTGGGGATCGGCATGGAGCAGTACGGCGCGGACCTCTGCGGAGAGGAGCTGTACCTCCTGGACCGGCCGGCGGTCTCCCCCGCCCGGATCTGCGTCTCCCCCCGGGTGAACGTGGACTACGCCCTGGGCTATCGGGACCGGCCCTGGCGCTTTTTCCTGCAGGAGAGCCCCTTCGTCTCCCGGGTCCCCCGGCGCTACGCCGCCGTCGGGACCCTGGCGGAGCTCCGGACGCGATGACCCGACGCAGGGGCAGCCACGCCGGCCCGGCGACGGAGGCGGGACGAAGCAAGGCCTTGAGCCGGACGCGACGGCCCGGCGTCGGGCACAGCCACGACGGCCCAGCACAGGGGCGGGACGATGCAAGGCCCCGAGCCGGACGCGATGACCCGGCATAGAGACAGACAGACGCAAAAGACACGCCCCTTTGGGCGTGTCTTTTGCGCTGTCCCTCTGTCCTCCGAGGGCGTCAGGTGGGGGTCAGGCGGTCTCCTCCCCGCAGTTCGCTGGTGATGTCCCGCACCGCCTGGGCCGGCCCTGCGCTCAGCAGCTCCCACACGGGCTCCGCGCCATGCTCCCCGGCGTAGTAGCGGCGGGCGCAGTCCAGGGCGAAGGAGCAGTCCTGCCGCTCTGCCATGGCGTCGTAGGCCATGTCGTACAGGCACATGTCGAAGCGGTCGGGCCGTCGGTCCTCCAGGGCGATCTCAAAGAGGCGCACATGGGCCCGCTCCTCGTCGCCGGCCCAGCCCCATTCATAGTTGAAGAGCTTCTTGGCGTTCTCCAGACTGTCGTAGTAATAGCAGCAGCGCAGACGGCTGACCCGCCCCGGGAAGTCCCGGGCGCGCACGAACTCGAAGGCCGCCTCGGTGGCCCACTTGGCGTAGTCGGCCCACTCCCGCAGCCCCGAGCGGTCCAGCACCGCGAAGAGATACTTCCCGTTGAGGACCATGGCCGCGAAGCAGTTCTCGCCCCGCTCCAGCGCCTGGATGAAGGGGCGGCAGAACACCTCCGTCCGCTGGAAGTCCGGCTGCAGCCGGTCGCCCAGTTCCAGGGTCTCGCTCATGTGATAGACGATCATATCTCGCTCCTCTCCCCGTTGACGCCAGCGCCCGGCCCGCCGGCCCTCTCCCGCCGCTCACGCGGCCCAAGGGGGGCGAAGGCCGGAGCGCGGCGCCCCTGTCCCGCTCCTTCAGCGGCGGCGGTGGAGATCCCCCACGCTGCGATAGCGCGCGTCCAAGTCCTCCTGCGCCTTTTTCCTGCGGCGGATATAGGTCTCCCGGTCGATCTTCTGCCCCGGATGGTCCTTCTTGTAGCCCAGGTACCCGAAATAGTTGAGGACGGCGGCGGTCAGCCCCACCGACACCGGGCCGGCGATGGACAGGACGGCCGCTTTGGCAAGGCTGCCGCTCAGGCTGCCGGAGCGGAGCAGCAGCGCGATGGCGCAGACCGTCGCCACAGCCGCCAGCAGCCAGATCAGGAGATCTTTGAAAAAGGGATCGCGGTCGTTCAGCTTCTCATAGAGGCGGAAGACGGCCGAATGTCTCCGCTCCCGCTTGGTGCCCTTCATCCCGGGCGCCCTCCTTTCGCATCGGCTCTGTTTCGTTCGCTACGATCATATCACCGGCCGCTCGGCCTTGTCAAGGGCGAGGAGCGGCCAGGCTCCCGGCCCGACAGAGGGGGCGGCGGAGCTCCCGGCCCGGTGCAGGCCAGGCTCCCGGCCCGACCGGGAAGGCGCCCAGGCTCCCGCCTGCGGCCCGCAGCCGGAACCGGTGCGCCCCCTCGTCCTCTCGTCCCTCTCGGTCCTCTCAAGACGCGGGCCCGCCGGCGCGGGACGCCGTCTCACAGATCCCGGATCTCCACGGCGATGCCGCCGTTGTCGAAGATCCGGATCCAGGCGTAGCTGGTATCCCGGCCCACGCCGGCAGTGCCGGGGTCGACCACCTTCACCCCGCCGACCTCCTGCACGTCCGCCACATGGGTGTGGCCGTAGAGGGCCAGCTGGCACTCCTCTTCCTGGGCGGCGTAGACCAGGGCATCCACGCCCCAGCGCACGTTGAAGGCGTGGCCGTGGGTGATGAAGGCCCGCACCGGGCCAAGCTCCAGCACGTCGGAGACGGGCTCCTGGGAGCCGTAGTCGCAGTTGCCGCAGACCACATACAGGGGGATCTCCGGGAACTCCTGCCGGAGGTCTTCCGCGTCCCGGTCGTAGTCCCCCAGATGGATCAGCACGTCCGGCCTCTGGGCGCGAACGGCGGCGAGCATACGGCCTGTGTTCCCATGGGTATCGGAAAAAACGGCTACGTTCATGTCGGTCTCCTCGTTTCTGTCAAGTTTCCCGCCCGAGACGCATAGACTGGAGCGGACGGGAGGGTGATGGATCATGCAGGATCTGGAAAAGGCCATGCGGGAGCTGGAGCGCAGCGGCAAAGTGGATGCGCTCCGGGCCCTGGCGGGCTCGCCGGACGGCCAGCGGCTGAGCCGGAGCATCGACCAGGCGGCCCTGGAGAAGGCTGTGAAGACCGGCGACAGCGCCGCGCTGCAGCAGATCCTCCGGGGCGTGCTCAGCACCGGCGAGGGCCGACGCCTGGCGGAGGAACTG
>JAFZOC010000314.1 GCA_017550765.1 Oscillospiraceae bacterium | reverse complement strand
CCAGGTGGTGATCCACCCCCAGAGCGTGATCCACTCCATGGTGGCGCTGGTGGACGGGACGGTGATCGCCCAGCTGGGCGTGCCGGATATGGGCCTGCCGATCCAGCTGGCCCTGACCTATCCCCAGAGGCTGCCGTCCATGTTCGAGCATCTGGACTTCTGGCATCTGCGGGACCTGAGCTTTGAGGAGCCGGACCTTGAGAACTTCCCCTGTCTGCGCCTGGCGATGGACTGCGCCCGTCGCGGCGGGACGGCGGCCTGCGTCATGAGTGCGGCCAATGAGGTGGCGGTACACAGATTCCTGCGCCACGAGTTGGGCTACAACAGGATCTACGACGCCGCCGCCGAGGCGGTAGAGCGCGTGGGCGTGGTCCCGGCCACAGACCTGGACACGATCCTGGAGGCGGACCGGGCGGCCCGCGTCTTTGTCAGAGAGCATTTTTGATCGGAGCATAAGAAAATGACCATCGTATATATCCTGTTCGCGATCCTCCTCTTCGGCGTGCTGATCGGCATCCATGAGTTCGGGCACTTCATCACGGCCAAAGCCTGCGGGGTGCGGGTGGATGAGTTCTCCATCGGCATGGGCCCGGCGATCTGGAAAAAGAAAAAGGGCGAGACCCTGTACGCGCTGCGCTGCATCCCCCTGGGCGGATACTGCGCCATGGCCGGGGAGGACAGCGCTTCCGAGGATCCGCGCGCTTTCACCAATCAGAAGCCCTGGAAACGGATGATCATCCTCTGCGCCGGCGCATTCATGAATTTCCTGCTGGGCCTGGCGATCATCTTCTTCCTCTTTCTCGGCGCGGAGGCCTTTCGCGCACCGATCCTGACTGGTTTCATGGAGGGCTGTCCCTACGAGGCGGCGGACGGGCTGCAGGCGGGCGACCTCTTCTACAAGATAGACGGACACAGGATCTACGACAACGGTGATGTGACCACCTTCCTCAGCCGCGGCGGCGACACTTACGATATCGTCGTGGTCCGCGACGGGAAAAAGGTGGAGCTGGACGACTACTACATGGTCCCTGTGGAGTACGAGGGCCAGGAGAAGAAGATGTTCGGCTTCTACATCGGCGGCGTGGTCGAGGCGACCTTCCCCGTCAAGCTCCAGTACACCTGGGATACGGCCATGCAGTTCAGCCGCATGGTCTGGATGAGCCTGGGCGACCTGATCCACGGGAAGGTGGAGATGAAGGAGCTCTCCGGCCCGGTGGGCATCGTGGATCTGATGGCCGAGACCGGGAACCAGTCCCAGACCTTCGGGGAGGCCCTGGAGAACATCCTGTATATCGGGGCGCTGATCGCGATCAATCTGGCGATCATGAACATGCTGCCGATCCCTGCGCTGGACGGCGGCCGGGTCTTTTTCCTGCTGATCACCTGGGGCATCGAGAGCGTCACCCGCAAGAAGCTCGACCCCAAGTACGAGGGCTATATCCACGCGGCTGGCATGATCCTGCTGCTGGCGCTGATGGCCTTCGTGATGTTCAACGACGTCCTGCGGATCGTGAGAAAGTGATGGGACCAACGCGATAGGACTGCCTGCCTTCAGCCGACCGTCCAAAAGGCGGTTTTGGAGAGATACCGATCGGGGCATCCGGCTGGCAGGATCGGCAAAGAAATGGAAGACGATCTCCTTTTACTTGGGCAGATCGTCTTCCTCTTTTTCTCTGTCGATACCCAAATGACGCTGTATCATTGCTTCGACCGCCTGTGTGACGCACATAACGTGACCGAGCTGCCTATCCAGAGCCACAGGTACGTGATGAGCGCTCCGGAGACCCATACAGTAGAGAGCAGCCTGCATTGATCTGACCCAGAGCCCGCCGTTCCCATAACGGAACGGCGGGCTTTCTCGTGAAACACGTCTCGCCGTGAGACGCGCTCCGGAAAAAGGCATTTTTTGTGGTCCTGGAGCCTCAATGGTATTGACAAAGAGGTCTATTGATGATAGACTACATACAAGGTCGATAATGAATAGACCTCAAAAGGAGGCGCCCATATGGAAGATAAGAAACTCGGCGCGGTGGAAGCCCGCTTTGCCGACCTGATCTGGGACAATGCCCCGAACAATTCGACGGCGCTGGTGCGGCTGTGCGCGAAGGAGCTGGATTGGAAGAAATCCACAACTTACACGGTACTGAAAAAGCTCTGCGAGCGGGGCATTTTTCAGAACGTGGACGGCACCGTGACGGCGCTGGTGTCGCGGGAAGAGTTTGCCGCCGCACAGAGCGAACGCTTTGTGGAAGAGACCTTCGCCGGGTCTCTCCCGGCCTTTCTGGCGGCCTTTACCTCCCGCAAGCCGCTGTCCGCAGGCGAGGTGGACGAGATCCAGAAGCTGATCGACGCTTACCGGGAGGGAAAGTGAGATGGACGCATGGTTCCTGAAGCTGCTGAACATGAGCGCGGCGGGGAGCATCCTGATCCTCGCCGTGGTCGTGCTCCGGGCGCTGCTCCGCAAAGCGCCGCGCTGGATCGTCTGCGCGATGTGGGCGCTGGTGGCGATCCGGCTCGTCTGCCCGTTCAGTATACCTTCGCCGCTGTCGGCTTTTCAGGCGACACCGTCGATCGTGGGCGAGAGCGGCGAAGTGGAGGTCTTCCGCCCCGCCGGCGGCAGCGAAAAGCCGCTGGTCGTGGTGGACACCGTTCAGATCGAGCGGCCGCGATCGAGCACCGAGACGATCCGGGAGATCCCCGGCACAGCATATGCCGTCACCCAGCGCAGCCGCGACGCCTATCTGCCGCCGCTCGAACTGGTCTATCTGCTGGGCTTGGCCGCCATGCTGCTGTATGCGGTCGTCAGTACGCTGGCCCTGCGAAAAAGAGTGTCCGCGTCCCTGCGGCAGCGCGGCGATATCCGGATCTGCGATGAACTGGCGAGCCCCTTTATTCTCGGCATAGTGCGACCGACGGTGTATCTGCCGTCCTCTTTGAGCGAAGAGGAGCAACGCTATGTCCTCGCCCACGAGCGCGCGCATCTGCGCCGTCTAGACCACATCTGGAAGCCTCTGGGCTTTCTGATCCTCAGCATCCACTGGTTCGACCCCTTCTGCTGGCTGGCCTATGTGCTGCTGTGCCGGGATATCGAGCTGGCCTGCGACGAGAAGGTGATCCGCGAACTGGGGCGCACGGAGCGCGCGGCCTATTCGCAGACGCTGCTCAACTGCAGCGCCCACCGCATCCTCGCCGCCTGCCCGGTGGCCTTTGGTGAGACGGACGTGAAGACCCGCGTCAAAGCGGTGTTGAACTACAAAAAGCCGGCGTTCTGGATCGTCCTCGCCGCCGTGCTGGGCTGTATCGTGCTGATCGTGTGCTTTGCGGCCAAGCCGTTGCCGAGCGAGCCGGATCTTTCCTTTCTCAACTACAAAAACGCGATCCCGCTGATCGGGCAGAACGGCACGGCGCCCTATGCGGACCTGTATCCGGCGGACTCTGGCGGTGTCCAGCCGGGCGTCGCGGACAGCAAGGCGCTGGCGCAGTTCCTGGAGAGCGCGAACTGGACGCAGCGCCGCGCGCCTTCGTCCTCTCCCGAGCCGCGCGGCTTTATCGAATTCATGATCGAGGACGATTACCGGATCATCCTCTATCAGTCCGAGCGTCTCGCCGCCGTTTGCTTTGGAAACGACGTGCGGTACTACCGCACCGCCGCCGGGGACTATGAGGCGGCGCTGGCGGCCTTCATCCCTGCGCCCTCCACGGCGCCGGATCGGGTGCCGGAAGGAAAAACGGCAACCGAACTCCTCAGCTCCGATCCGCTGGCCTTTCTTCACAGCTTTGCCAATGGGCAGATCCTGACTGTGATCGATAACACAGGCCGACAATACACAGACAGAGCCAAGAGCTTTGACGAGATCGTTTCGGCGCAAACATGGACCGTACGGGAGACGCATGGATTTCCGGCCAGCGACCCGGATCGAGTCATTCAGATCCTCTGCGAGGACTTTCCGCAGGATGTCGGCTGGGCGCTGCGTTTCGAAGAGAGCGGCGGCGAGATGCTTTGCATCGCATCGAGGATGCTCTCCTCCCTTGACACCGTGTGGTACCTGGATTGCGGTGAGGACCTGATGGACGAACTGATGGCCTGGGCCTTGGCAAGACAACAGGAAGGAACGACATCGCATCGCATGACGTTGAATGATGTTTACGCGCTGGCAGACAAGGGCCTGGCCCTGACATGGTCAGATCTGCTGGCGTTTGAAGGGGAGGAGATCGGATCGGGGCAGCTGATCTGGCGCTTCCCGATCGATGACAGCTATTGTCTGGAGGCCTACGACGGCGAGCTGGACGGCCCTCCCGAGCACGTCTTTCTTCTGAAAGCTGATGAAAACGGAGAGTTCCGACCGGGTCCCGGCCTCTATATAGACATCTTTACACAGGACATTGACGCCTTCCTTGCCGGAGCACATACTCAGTCTGTCACAATATCCAGCGGCGGAGCTACCATAGAGCCTGTTCTGTACCTGTTGAATGAAAAAATATGGACGGACTACGGATGGCTCTTCGCAGACGGGGAGCCGCTCACTGTCGCGCTCGGAGATCAGGATAAGATCCCCACACTAACATTGGCGGACGATCTTCTGGTCCGGTTTGAAGGATACTCACGCAAGAGCGGACTGCAGATCTATGACGAGCAGTACGAACTGCTCCGGGGAGACTGGTACGGGGATACCGCCGTCAACTGGCTCGCTCCCGGAAGATATTACGGCGTTATCGAGGTCTACGGCCCGGCGGGACGCTATATCGCGTCGGAAGGAGCCTGTGAGGAGAGCGTCTATCGCGCTGTCTTTCGGCTGAACGTCGCTTCAGAGGGTGCGGAGCCCTACACACCGGAAAAGGCCGTCGGGTCGACGAGGGCCAGCCTTCATACGATCGGTGGGGACTATGTGATCGCCGACGCCGAGAGCCTCGCCAAGCTGGAGACCTGGCTGAAGAACGCCGAGGCCATGCCCGGAGGCACGGGCTGCCCCTTCGGGAGCGTCCTGACGCTGACGCTTGCCGACGGCAGCACGATCTCCTGCTGTCCTGCGGAGGACAGCTGCGGCATAGTTTTTGCAAATGGAGCGTTCTACCGCTTCGCCCATGACAACGAGGACTTTTGGCGGCTGTTTGGCATCCAGCAACGATGACGAGTCGATCCGAAAAGCCCGCCGTTCCCATAATGGAACGGCGGGCTCAGCTCCTGCCCCCGGCAAAGAGGCATCATGGAGCCTCGCGATCCGGAGATATCGCAGAAAAGCGATAGATGCGCTCCGACCGTCCGGCACAGGCTCCGGATAGAGCCTCGAGAACGATCGCATACGGTATGGACAGACGGCACGATATGGACCGATAGAACAGGGGCGGCATGACTTTCCGGTCATGCCGTCCCTGCATATCGTATACAACTGTTTTGCGACACCTGCCCATCCGGCGGGAGCATCTCACGATCGCGTCTCAGATCTCTCGGATCACGTCGACGCGGTCGATCCCGTAATAGCGGAAGAGCTGCTGCGCCTGGGGGCCGATCCGTTCACCGCAGATCAGGATGGGGACCGCCGGCGGGCAGCCCACGCTGGGCGAGGCCAGGATCCGCCCCAGGCTCTGCTCTGTGGGGACCGTCTCGAAAGGCGCGAGGAGCGCGTCTCTGGGACGCAGCACCGGGTCCGGCGCGGGCAGAGGCGGCGGGAGCTCCCGCACAGGGGAGCGCGCGGGCAGCGCGTCCAGAGCCTCACGGAGCACAGCCAGGGCCGATGGAGCGAGAAAAGGCGAGAGCATCAGGACCAGGTAATCGGGGTCTGCGAATTCCGAGACGATCCCGGCCTGTTCAAGGACCGCGGCCAGTTCTGTGCCACGATAGCCACGGCTTTTGGGACAGAGCGCGATCTTCAGCGGCTCGTCCCCGGCGAGCGCCCAGCCCTTTCGGCAGAGCTCCTCCTTCAGCTGCTCGGTCTGAGCTGCCATGCGGCGGAGCTCCCCGGGCAGGTCGCCCGCCAGAGCCACGTTCGCCGCGTCCAGAGACTGGAGGATGAGATAGGAGGGGCTGGTGCTGGCGAAGAGGGAGAGCGCCTGCTCCGCCATGGGCAGGAGCGCTCCCGGGCAGGAGCGCAACAGATGCAGATACGCGCCGCCTGTGAGCACCGGCAGGGTCTTGTGGGCGGAGTCGCAGCAGAGGTCCGCGCCCTGGTCCAGCGGGTGCCGGGCGGGGGAGAGGAACTTCAGATAGGCCCCGTGGGCGTTATCCACCAGGAACAGCGCCCCGTGGCGGTGACAGAGCTCTGCGATGGGACGGAGCTCGGCGCAGTTGCCCAGATAGTCCGGGCTCGTCACATAGACCGCAGTCGGCGCGGTCTCCGGTCGGGCGAAGAGTTCCGCCAGTTCCTCAAGGCGGATCGGACAGGAGAGGAGGCCCTGTCCGCAGCCCAGCCAGCGGATGTCCAGAT
>JAFZOC010000313.1 GCA_017550765.1 Oscillospiraceae bacterium | reverse complement strand
CTCAATTTACAGCCCCAGGAGTTCCCGAAGAGCATCCATTTCAGCACCGATTTCCATTTCCAGCTCATCTAACTTCGCCATGATTTCGTCGGTGGGCGGGTACTCAACCGCTACATACTCCGTCTGCTTGTACTTGTTGATGGAGAGATCATAGTCATTGGCGACAATCTCCTCCCGCGGCACGAAGAAGCTCTGTTCCGTGCGTTTCCGTTCCTTTTCAGCGTCCAACGCATGGAACCGGGCGATGATATCCGGGATATCGTTCTCCTTCGTCTCGCTGCGCTTGTCATCCAGACTGTAGCCGTCGGCCTTCATGTCATAGAACCAAACCTTGTCCGTGCCGCCATGGCCGGTCTTGGTGAAGATCAAAATGGCGGTAGACACGCCGGCATAAGGCTTGAACGCGCCGGAGGGCATAGAGATCACGGCCTCCAGCCGGTTGCCCTCGATCAGTTCCTTCCTGATGGCCTTGTGGGCTGTGGAGGAACCGAACAGCACGCCGTCCGGCACGATACAGGCGCAGCGTCCGCCCACCTTCAGCATCCGCAGGAACAGCGCCAGGAACAGCAGCTCCGTCTTCTTGGTCTTGCAGACCTTCAGCAGATCGGTGGAGACGATATCCGCGTCCAGGCTGCCTTTGAAGGGGGGATTGGCCAGGATGAGCGTGTATCGCTCCCGGTCCGGATTCTGATCGGACAGACTGTCCCGGTACTCGATAAAGGGGTCCTCCACACCGTGGGTCATCATGTTCATGGCCCCGATGCGGAGCATCGTGCGGTCCATGTCGTAGCCGTGGAACATGCGGTGCATGTAGTGATCTCGGTTCTGCCGGCTAAAGAAGACCTCCTGCTTGCAGTGGCTCTTCAGATAGTCGCTGACTTCCACGAGGAAGCCGGCCGTACCGCAGGCAGGGTCACATACGATCTCGTCCGCCTTGGGCTCCATCAGATCCACCATCATGCGGATGATGTGGCGCGGCGTGCGGAACTGGCCGTTGACCCCCGCCGTGGCGATCTTGGAGAGCAGGTACTCGTACACGTCGCCGCGGGTGTCGGCCGCCTTGAGCTGCGCCATCTGCTCATAGATGCCGTCCATGGCCGTGACGATCTTGTCCAGCATCAGGGGCGTGGGGATCTTGAAGATGGCGTCGCCCATGTATTTCGAGTAGGCGCTCTCCTTGTCGCCGTGGAGGCCCTTGATGAAGGGAAAGACCCACTCCTGCACGGTGCTGTACATCTTACCGGCGGGGAAGTCGTGGAACACGCTCCATTTGAGCTGGCTGCCGTCCACGACGCGCTCGCCGATCTTCAGTTCCTTGGCGAAGATGCTCTCATAGGGCAGGCCCAGCATGGCTGCCTCCTTCGCACGGGTGTTGTCGGCGTCGTCCAGGTCGTGGATGAACATCAGATAGGTCATCTGCTCGATGACGTCCAGCGGATTCGTCAGGCCGCCGGTCCAGAAGATCTCCCAAAGGCTGTCGATCTTGCTTTTCAGTTCACCAGTGATCATATCCTACTCCTTTTCCCAGTTCCAAACGTATGATGTGTAGCGGCCGCCGCCGATCTTCAGGATATCCCCGCTGTCCAGCAAAGCCTTCAAGGCGCGCTGGACGGTGACCTGGCTGATATCCGGGCAGCGTGCCATGAGCTCCGCCTTCGTGATCCGGCCGGTCGTGCCGCGGATGATGCGCCGGATCCGACCGAGACTTGAGTTCCCGGCTTCTATCATGATCTCTGCCCGCTCTTCGAACTGGCGATAGGCGGCGATGAACACGCCCAGCAGGTAGCGGGCGAAGGGGAGATAGTCGTTGCGGCCTTCGTGCCAGTTCTCCGAGCTCTCCTGCAGGGCTTCGTAGTAGCTTTCCTTGCTGTCGACGATCAGCTTTTCGATGCTGATATACTTGCCGATCGGATAGCCGGTGCGGTACAGCAGCAGCAAGGTCAGCAGACGGCTCATGCGCCCGTTCCCGTCGTTGAAGGGGTGGATGCAGAGAAAGTCCAGAATGAACATCGGGATCAGCAACAGATCGTCCATCTCTGGGTCGTCGATCGCTTCGTTGACCGCGGCGCATACGAGATCCATGGCCTCCGGCGTCTCCCAAGCCGGGACAGGGTGAAAGCGTACGCGCTCTGTGCCGTCCGGGAGCGCCTCGGCGATCACATTGTCCGCGTTCTTGAAGCTCCCGCCGATAGACATCCCGCTGAACTTGTACAGATCCCGGTGGAGCTGGAGGATCATGCCGGGGCGGACCGGGATATACGCATAGTTCTCATGGATCGTAGTGAGCACGTCGCGATACCCGGCGATCTCACGCTCGCTGCGGCTGCGCGGGGTCGTCTTGTTGCGAACGATCAGTTTCAGCCGGTCGTCGGTGGTGATGATGCCCTCGATCCGGTTGGACGCCTCCGTGCTCTGGATCTTTGCGATCTCCAGCAGTACGTTGAGGACATCATGTTGCGCATCAGAAAACTTGCTTTGTTTCCCTTTCTGCTCATGGATCTGCGTAAGATACGAGACGATCTCCGGCGTCAGCAGTTTTTGATATGCGGTCTTGTAGTGGAACGCTCTCATGCATATCCTCCATTCGGAAATACAGCTTGAGCCTTTTCTGCTCTATCGGTCCGATCATAGCCTACCATCAAACACCTTGGCTGTCAATCCAATTTGATCGTTTTTCACAATAATGATCAAATTGAATTGGCGTGGTGATGAAAATAACTGCCGTCGCAGCCGATCGCTCGGCAGCCTGCGAGCGAAAAGCTCATTTGCTGTCGTATTCGGGCCTGCGGAGGTCTGCAAGGCCGGGTGGACAGGGCGCAAAGGGCGCGGGAGGCCATACTCGTCGATCTGCACCAAAGGACGGTGGCTCCGATCACCTGAATTTGGAAGGTTTGACAAATCCTGCGCCGCGTGCTATATTGTCGCTATGAGAGTGTACAGATCATATCGGCGAAAATGTCCAAACAATGACCCGATAAGAGCCTGCGCGAGGGGCGAGCCCGACGACCGCAGGGCGGCCGCCCCGAGAGAGGCGCCCAGGCACGCATCCATCCCTATCGCAGTTTCCCAGATCGCAGTTCCCCGACCGGCGACACGGCCCTCGAGATCCCGGGCAGATCTTGCCAGAGAACGATAGGCCGGCCCGGTCCCACACTTATTTCAGACACAGGAGGGGATCCCATGGCACACAGACCGAATATCCTGAAGCTGGCGACCAAGATCAGTCTGGAGAGCCTGACCTACACCGGCATCACCTACAAGGACCCGGAATACCGGATCCTGGAGCCCATCGTGGACGACGACATGTGCCAGATCATGATGCACATGCGTCTGGAGACCGACCGCACGGCGGAGGAGATCGCCCGCCGGGCGAAAAAGGATCTGGCCTTCACCCAGGCCCAGCTGGACAAGCTGAAGACAGCCGGCGTCGTCCGCAGCCGCAAGGTGGACGGCGAGCTCTGCTGGTACTACCCCATCTGGGTGCCCGGCATCATGGAGGG
>JAFZOC010000312.1 GCA_017550765.1 Oscillospiraceae bacterium | reverse complement strand
GAGGTGGCCTCCACCTGCAACGAGGTGCTGCTGATGCGGCATCTGCTGCAGAAGACCACGGACAAGAAGCAGCGGGCCTACCTGATCAACCACTTCCTGGACCAGTTCAAGGGCACCATCTACCGCCAGACCATGTTCGCCGAGTTCGAACTGGAGATGGGCCGCATGTCCGAGCGGGGCGAGACGCTCACCGCCGACGCGCTCTGCAAGAAGTACCATGCGCTCAACAAGCTCTACTTCGGTCCCGACATGGTCTCCGACGACGAGATTGCCCTGGAGTGGGAGCGCATCCCCCACTTCTTCTACAACTACTACGTCTTCCAGTATGCCACCGGCTTCTCCGCCGCCGTGGCCATCGCCGAGCGCATCCTGAAAGAGGGCGCTCCCGCCGTGGCCGACTACAAAAAGTTCCTCTCCGGCGGCAGCAGCACCGACCCGATCAGCCTGCTGAAGATCGCCGGCGTGGACATGTCCAGCCCCGATCCCATCAACGCCGCCCTCAGCCTCTTCGGCGAGCTGGTGGACGAGATGGAGCAGCTGGTGTGAGCCTGCCGGGTCTTGGTCACAGGTCTTAGGTCGTCAAAGGGGGAACGCGGTTTTCCGCGTTCCCCCTTTTCCTTGCCGCGCGAGCCCCAGGACACGCGCAAACGTCCGCCCCCACCGCAGGGGCGCTTCACGAAGCGTCCGGGCCACATGCCAGGGCCCGCGGGAGGCTGACAGCATCCTCTTCGGCATGCTTCCTTCACTCTTTCATTCCTTCATCTTCCCTCCGTCTCCTCTTGCACCCGGGGAAGAGATCCGTTATAATACAAGGGCAACTTCCTTCCTTTCGGAGGTGTCCCATGAAAAAGCTCTGCATTCTTTTTCTGGCTCTTGCTCTGGCCCTGTCCCTGGCCGCCTGCGGCGGCAGCGGACCTTCCGTCCCCGGCGGCAACAGCTCCACGTCGGTCCAGGAGCCTGCTCCCGGCGACGCTTCCCCCGACTCCGCTCCCGAAGGTCACTGGACGCTGACCGAGACCGAAGATCCTGACTTTCTCCCTCGCTATACCAGTCTGGCGCTGGACAGAGACGGCAGCGGCTATCTCTCGACCGTCCGGTCCAAGGGCGAGGATCTTGTGTACGTAGAATATAAAGATCTGCGCTGGTCAGACGGCTCCATCGTGATCGACGGCGCGGGGGGCGTCTTTCAGGTGCAGGGGCTTGTCATGACCGTCACCCGGGAAGGCAAGGTCAGTACCTTCCAGAAGGACAGTGATGTGATGGGCCCTGTCTATCTTCCCCCCGCAGGCAGCTATACCAGCTATATGGTATTTGAGTGCGGCGAGGAATATCCGGACGACAGTTTCTCCATCACCTTCAACGACGACGGCACCGGCAGCTACACCGGTCACGGCGAGACCTTCCCCATGACTTGGAACAGCTACTTCATCACCGTGGACGGATCTCAGAGCTTCTATTACATCTGGTATGACGGCGAGCTCTCCGTGTTCGACGGGGAATATGAGATCGTTCTCCAGCCCGCGCAAAACTGAAAGAAGGGCTCCCCCACGGCATCCTGTTCCAACTGCGGCGCGCAGGTCGCCGACGGCGCCGCAGTCTCGGCTCCTGCGGCGAGCGGCTCGATCCCCCCGGCAGCGCTCCGAAGCGCACGGCGCCTTCACCCAAAAGGCGCAAGACCTGCCTGATCGCAGGGCTTGCCGCAGTGCTGGTCCGGCCTTGTGGTCGGCGCGCTGTTCCTCACGGGCGTCCTGGGCGCAAAGGGGCCCGTCGGCACTTGGGAGACATACCTGTACGATCCCGACGGCGCTACGGTCATGCTCTGTCCGGATGACGATGGCACAGGGTATGCGAAGTGCGTCACGGTCAGATACTTCTATGACTTTGTCAATGACGCATACTGCCCCGGATACTACACGCGCGATCCTTCCCTGACCCGGGACCGAAAGCAGATCATCCCGGATGACAGTGGGCAGGCCTTCGACTATGCGTATGATCCGGGCAGTCTGACGCTTACGATCGACAGACAGGCTCTCCCCTACGCGCAAAAAAAGCGAGGGCCGCCGCATCCTTGCGTTTCTTCCCTCCAAGCAGCAGCGGACCGCCTCTCCGAGGGCTCGGAGAGGCGGTCTTCCTTGTTCTGAATGCTGAGCACTGAGCGCTGAGCACTAATCCAGCGTCAGGCCCCAGAGGCAGCCCGCCGGCAGTGGCCGGTCGGCGGCCAGGCAGGGCTCCCCCGCCGGGTCCGGCGTGCAGAGCAGGACCTCCCCCGCTCCCAGTGCCGTACCGACGGCGGCGGCCAGGGCCGAGCGGTCCGCGCCCGCCGGGGCCAGCAGCTCCCGCAGGACGCAGAGCCCCTCTTCGCAGTACACGGCGGCGATCCCCCCGCCGATCGCGAAGAGGTCCCCGCCGCAGATCCGGCAGTTGGCCTTCTCCCGCCGCAGGACCGCCGGCCCGAGCCGCACATGGGGCGTCCCGGCCAGCAGCGCTTCCCGCCGCGTGCCGTATACCTCCGGCGTCAGCGGCGCGGGGAGGGGGCCCGGGCGGCACGCGACGCGCTCCTCCCGCTGCCGGAGGGCGGGGCGAACGCCGATGATGCGCTCGTACCAGGGGTAGAGCGATCCCTCCGCCGGACAGGTGCAGAGGATCTCCGCCCCCAGCCGCCGTCCCAGAGCCGCCGCCGCCCGGCTCAGGGCGGCGCCCAGGCCACGGCCGCGGGCCTCAGGCAGCACGGCCACGGCGTAGAGATACGCGAGGCGCTCCGCCCCCAGCCAGTAGTCGGTCACGGCATAGGCCGCGCCCAGCAGGACGCCGTCCTCCTCGGCGCAGGCCCCGGCGCCCAGCTCCGGCAGCTGCTCGAGGAATCCTCGGGACAGTCCCTCCGGGTCGCCGAAGACCCTGTGCCACAGGGCGGCCAGGGCGGGCGCATCCTCCTTCCGGACCTCCCGGACGACCGTGTCAGCCATCGTTCCACCTCGCCACATATTTGTTCAGCAGGCATTCCGGCTTGTAGCTCCGCTTCGAGGCGCGCAGGGCCTCGAGGCCCATGTCGTCCTCCCGGTTGACGTACACGAGGCCCGGGTGCCGCGCCAGGAGCATCCGCGTGAGCTCCCGGCATACCATGGGGTAGGCGCCGTTCAGGTCGATGCGGGCCTTCTCGAAGTGCACGTCAAAGGTGTCGGAGGCGCACATCTCCCCCAGGGAGAAGCCCACGATCTGCCCCTCCGCCCGCAGGACGCCTCCCTCCAGGCCCAGGCGCTCGAAGGCGGCGAAGGCGCGGAGGATGGCGTCGTGCTCGTTGGAGACGCCCGCCTCCAGGCGCTGGCTGTTCTCCTCGGTCCAGACGTCCAGCATGTCCATGCAGGCGGGGATGAGCGCCCGGGTCAGGGGCAGGAAGTCCCAGTCGTGCTCGGCCTCGAAGCGGTTGCAGTGGTTCTTCTTTCCGTGGAGAGCCTTGCCTGCGTAGGTCGCCAGCTTCTCCGCCCGGTAGATATAGTCCAGATACTTCTCCTCCAGCGCGAAGGAGAAGCCGCCGGGATACTCCCGCTCCAGCTGCTCCCGGTGCCGGTCGGTGACGCCCCGGATCGTCAGGGAGTAGCCGCGCCAGGCCGCATAGTCCCGGAGGGCCTCGATCGCCGGCCGGAGGGGGCCGCTGCCGATGGGGAAGACGAAGGCCGGCTGCCCCTCATAGCGGAGCTTGGTGAGCATCCGGTCCCCACAGCGGGCGATGAGCTGGCGATAGGTCTTGTCCCAGATGTAGATGTTGCCGAAGTTGTAGTCCGCGCTGGGGCTGTCCTCGGCGCGGACGATCTCGTCCACCCAGGCTTTGTCGCAGAGGGTGACGGTCTTGAAGGCGATGGGCGGCTGCGTGCCGTCCTTAGGCGGCTGTGTCATATCGTATAGGTCCGCGTGCAGATGGCGCGGATCTCCTTTCGCAGAGCTCTCAGGTCCAGGAAGGCTTCGGGCCGTTTGCCGGGATCGCGCAGCAGGGCGGAGGGGTGGAAGGTGGCCATCCAGCGGCGGCCGTCCTTGTCATACCACTGGCCGTGCTGCCGGGTGATGCGGAAGTTCGGGTCGATCAGGCCAAGGGCGGCGATACGTCCCAGGCAGACCACGATCTTGGGGTCGATGAGCCCGATCTGCCGCCGGAGCCATTCCGCGCAGGCGGCCTGTTCTTCCGGCAGCGGGTCCCGGTTCCGGGGCGGGCGGCACTTGACCATGTTGGCGATGTAGATCTTGCTGCGGTCCAGGTCGATCATGCGCAGCATGTCGTCCAGCAGTTTGCCGGCAGGGCCCACGAAGGGCTCCCCCTTCAGGTCTTCCTGCTCGCCCGGGCCCTCTCCCACGAAGAGGACCTCCGCGTCCTCCCGGCCCACGCCGAAGACCCGCTCCGTCCTTGTCTGGCACAGCTCACAGCGCCGGCAGCCGGCGCAGTCATGTTTCAGTTCCTCCCAGGTATCCATCTCATCCCTCCGTGCCGCTGGCAAAGCTCATCAGCAGCGCTCTGGTGTTGTCCTCCGGATGCTCGATCGCATGCTCCAGCAGCAGGTCCAGCATCTCCCCCACGGCCTTGCCCCGGAGCCCCAGGGCGATCATGTCCTCCCCCGTCACTGCCAGCTGCCGCAGGGACCAGCACTCCCCGCTGTCCAGCACCGCCTTGACGGCCTTGGTGTTCCCGGGGGACAGAAAGGCGTCGGCGATGCGGGCCAGGCAGATGCTCGGCTCGACGCCGCAGCGGCACAGGCAGCGCTTCCAGTCCGCCCTGGTCTCGGGCAGAGGCTCGGTCAGTCTCGCGGAGGCCGTGCTGACGATGTGGATCGTGCGGGCGTCCAGGTGCAGGGCCTGCAGGAAGCTCCCTGCCGAGCTCACGCAGCCGGCGCGCTCCAGGAGCCAGGCAAAGCCCGCCCAGCGCTCCAGGGCCCGCCGGGGCAGCGCCGAGAGGCTCTCCTTCCGTTCCTCGGGCAGACGGCGGTAGAGATAGCTGTCCAGCGCCCCCAGGTCCACTGCCTCCAGCGCCATGTCCGGCGCAGGGCTCAGCAGGATCTTCTCCAGCTCCTCCTGGACCCGCTCTGGCGCCAGAGTCGCGCAGAGGGGAGCGCGCAGGCGGATCGCCTCCATGGTGAAGATGTCGATCGCGAAGCCCAGACGGGCGGCGAAGCGCAGGGCCCGCAGCATCCGCAGGGCGTCCTCGTCGAAGCGGCGCTCCGGGTCGCCCACGCAGCGGATCACCCCCCGACGCAGGTCCGCAGCGCCGCCGAAGGGGTCGGTGAGCAGGCCGTCGGGAGACAGGGCCATGGCGTTCACGGTGAAGTCCCGGCGGCTCAGGTCCGCCGTCAGGTCTGTCACGAAGCGGACCAGGTCCGGGTGCCGGTGGTCTGTGTAGCTGCTCTCGGTGCGGAAGGGCGTTACTTCCACCTGACGGGAGTTGACGCGGACCGTGACGGTGCCGGTGGCCCCGCCGGTGAGCCGGGAGCCCGGGAAGAGGGCCATGATCTGCTCGGGCAGGGCGGCGGTGCAGATGTCCCAGTCATGGGGCTGGACGCCCAGGAGCATGTCCCGCACGCAGCCCCCCACCAGGAAGGTGGGGAAGCCCCGGACCTGGAGCGTCACCAGGACCTGGCGGACATATCGGGGCGGGCTGATCTTCGCCATACGGGCCTCCTCCGCATCGGATGCTGCGCCGGGATGCATGCCGGCGCGCGAGCAGGGCGCGGCCGGTGCAAGAACCGCTTGCAAAGGCGCCGCGCCTGGGCTATAATAGGATATCCGTGTGCCGCGGTCCTCGCCGCGGTCGGTCGGGCCTCGACGCGGCCCGCATATCTTTTTATCTATTCTACCATTCCGGGCGCGTTCCTTCAAGGGGGATCGCGTACCGGAGGGACGGAGTTTTTATGATCGAATTCGCCAACTACCTCTCGCCCGGCCGCAAGGCCCATCTGGTGGGCATCGGCGGCGTCTCCATGTCCTCCCTGGCGGAAGTGCTCAAGGGCATGGGCATCACCGTCACCGGCTCGGACATGAACGAGAGCCCCACCGTCCTGGCCCTGAAGGCCAAGGGCATCCCCGTGGCGCTGGGCCACCGGGCGGAGAACATCGCGCCGGACGTGGATCTGCTGGTCCGCACCGCCGCCGTCCACGACGACAATCCGGAGATCGTCTACGCCCGGGAGCACGGCATCCCGGTGTTCGAGCGCACGGAGGCCTGGGGGGCGATCTCCCGGGACTACCGCAACGCCCTGTGCATCTCCGGCACCCACGGGAAGACCACCACCACCTCCATGTGCACCCACATCCTCATGGCGGCGGACCGGGACCCCACCGTGATGATCGGCGGGACCCTGCCCCTGCTGAACGCCGGGCACCGGGTTGGCCACGGCAACACCATCGTCATGGAAGCCTGCGAATACTACAACTCCTTCCTGTCCTTCCACCCCACGGTGGCGGTGGTCCTGAACATCGAGGCGGACCATCTGGACTTCTTCAAGGACCTGGAGGACGTGGAGCGCTCCTTCCGCGCCTTCGCCGAGCGGGTCCCGCAGGACGGTTCCGTGGTGGCCAACTACGACGACGCCAACACCATGCACACCCTGGAGGGCCTGGACCGGAAAATCGTCACCTTCGGTCTGAGCACCGCGGCGGACGTGCACGCCCGGAACGTCCGGTTCCTGGGGGCCAACAGCCAGTTCGACATCATCTACCGGGGCCGCAAGTTCACGGACGTGACGCTGCACGTGCCCGGGATCCACAACGTGAAGAACGCCCTGGCGGCCACCGCCGCCGCGATCTGTCTGGGCATCCGGCCCACGGCGGTGAAGTACGGTCTGGCGGGCTTCAACGGCGCCGGCCGCCGCTTCGAGTTCAAGGGCAAGTTCAACGGCGCCGACGTCTATGACGACTACGCCCACCATCCCGGCGAGCTGAAGGCCCTGCTGGATGCGGTGGAGAAGCTCAACTACAAGCGCACGGTGCTGGTCTTCCAGCCCCACACCTATTCCCGCACCGCCGCGCTCTTCGACGACTTCCTGGTGCAGCTCAAGCGGCCGGACGTGCTGCTGCTGGCGGAGATCTTCGCCGCCCGGGAGAAGAACACCATCGGCATCTCCTCCGCCGCGCTGGCGGAGCATGTCCCCAACGCCGTGTTCCTGCCCAGCTTCCCGGAGCTGGAGGGGGCCCTGCGGGCCCTGGCCCGTCCCGGCGACATCATCCTCACCGTGGGCGCCGGCGACGTGTACAAGGTGGGCGAGGACCTGGTCGCCAGCGACTGAGCAGTCGCCCCTTCTGTCGTGTTTTTCCGCGGAGAGCTCCGGCTCTCCGCATTTCTTTTCCATTTAACATTTATTTAACAGGATCTGGGTTACTTATGAAACATCTTGCGCGTATCATGAAACTCGCAAGGAGCAGTGTTCATCTTTTTCATTTTGTCCTCATATCATAGGGAGCGGAGCGGCCGGGGCCGCTCCGCTTTCTGTTCCCCCGTCCCCCGCGTCTCCCATCTTGCGCGGAGACGCGCCCTGTGGTATACTGTTTCGTGTTTCGCGCATAGGGTGACTCACATCCTTTTCGGAAAGGGACTTGCACGATGAAGATACGCGTCCTGTTCGCCATCCTGCTCTGCCGCGCCCTGCGGGCGCTCTCCCGCCTGCTCCACCGGGGCGGCACCGCCATGCCCGGACGCTGGGCCCTGCGGGTCTGCCCGGACCTGCTGCGGGTCCTGTCAAAAGACATCCAGATCCTGGCCATCACCGGCACCAACGGGAAGACCACCAGCTCCCGCATCGTGGAGGAGGCCTTCTCCCGGGCGGGTCTGAGCTATCTCAGCAACCGCTCCGGAGCCAATCTGGCCAGCGGCATCGCCACGGAGCTGGTGATGGATGCCGACCTCCTGGGCCGCCCGAAGAAGCGCTTCGCCGTGATCGAATGCGACGAGGCCGCCGCCCGCACGGTCTTCGGCCAGATCCGGCCCAAGGCGGTGGTGGTGACCAACCTCTTCCGGGATCAGCTGGACCGCTACGGCGAGGTGACCCACACCCTGGAGAACATCCGCGCCGCCATGGAGGGCGCGCCGGACGCTCTTCTGTGCCTGAACGCCGACTGCTCCCTGACCGCCTCTCTGGCCGACGACCTGCCCAACAAGGTCCTCTGGTACGGGATCGAGGCGGGGGCGCTCCCGTCCCGGTCTGCGCCGGAGATCTCCGACGCCACCCACTGCATCCGCTGCAAGACCGCCTACGACTACGACTATGTGACCTACGGCCACCTGGGCGGCTTCCGCTGCCCCCACTGCGGCTACCGGCGGCACCGGGCCGACGTGGCCGTGACCGCGGTGCCCGAGCAGCGTCTGGACGGCAGCAGCGTGGTGCTGGAGCTGGAGGGAGAGAAGCATCTGGTGGAGGTGCGCCTGCCCGCGGTCTATAACATCTACAACGCCCTCTGCGCTCTCACCGGGGCGCTGGCCATGGGCGTGCCCAAAGAGACGGCCCTGGAGGCCCTGGGGAGCTTCTCCTGCGGCTTCGGCCGCATGGAGCAGTTCGATCTGGGCAAGGCTGGGACCCGCATGATGCTGGTGAAGAACCCCGCGGGCTGCGACCAGGTGATCGAGTTCCTGCAGAACATCCGGGAGCCCTTTGTCCTGGCGGTCTGTCTCAACGACCGGGCTGCCGACGGCACGGACGTGTCCTGGATCTGGGACGCGCAGTTCGAAGGCCTGGGCACGCTGGGCAGCAGGCTCCGCCAGGTGCTGGTCTCCGGCGACCGGGCGGAGGACATGCGCGTGCGCATCAAGTACGCCGGTATCCCCGACGGGAAGATCCTGGTGGAGCGGGACTACGGCCGTCTGGTGGACTGGGCCGCCGGGCAGGAGCTGCCCGTCTTCCTGATGCCCACCTACACCGCCATGCTGGAACTGCGGCAGGCGGTGGTCCACAAAGTGGGCGGCCGGGAGTTCTGGGAGAAGTGAGGTGCTGAGATGGAGCTGAAGATCTGCCATATGTACCCGGACGTGCTGAACCTCTACGGCGACCGGGGGAATGTGATCTGCATGGAGCAGCGCCTGCGCTGGCGTTCGATCGGCTGCGCGGTGACCAAGCTCCCCATCGGCGCCCGCGCCAGTCTCGCGGGCTTCGACCTGGTGTTCATCGGGGGCGGCCAGGACTTCGAGCAGCAGGTGCTGCTGGAGGACCTGCACCGGGGCAAGGACCGGGAGATCCGCGCCGCCATCGAGGACGGGCTGCCCTTCCTCACGATCTGCGGCGGCTACCAGATGCTGGGCCACTACTACGAGACATACGACGGTCAGCGCTGCGACTTCATCGGCGCCCTGGACCTGTACACCGTGGGCGGGAAGAAGCGCATGATCGGCAACTACAAGTTCCGATGCGCCCCTGAGAGCGGCGGGAGCCTGGTGGTGGGCTTCGAGAACCACAGCGGCAAGACCCGCCTGGGCAGCGGTGTCCAGCCTCTGGGCCGGGTCATCAAGGGCTTCGGCAACAACGGCGAGGACGGCACCGAGGGCGTGCGCTACCGCAACGTCTTCGGCACCTACAGCCACGGGCCTCTGCTGCCCAAGAACCCGGAGCTCTGCGACTTCATCCTGCGCACCGCCCTGGAGCGGAAGTATGGGAAGGCGGAGCTGATCCCCCTGGACGACAGCGCCGAGCGCGCCGCTCACGACGCCATGGCCGCCCGGATCTGAGCGCGCCGCGCCCCAGCCCGGAGAGGCCCGCGCCCCTCGCGCCCCTTGTCCCCGCGCGTCACGAGAACATCCCCCACACCCGAACGGTCCGAGCCGAAACGAAAGAGGTCACCGTCCCATGATCGATCTGCACATCCATACCACCGCCTCCGACGGCACCTGCCGCCCGGAGGAGGTCGTCGCCTTGGCCCGGGAGAAGGGCCTGAAGGCCATCGCCATCACCGACCACGACACCGTCTCCGGCTATCCCGCAGCGTTGGCCGCAGGCCGGGAGCTGGGGCTGGAGGTGGTCCCCGGCGTGGAGCTCTCCAGCCGCTACGGCAAGACCATCCACATCCTGGGCTACTTTCTGCGCACGGAGTCCCTGGCCCTGGGCCGGGTGCTCCAGGGCATCGTGGCCGAGCGGGACGAGCGCAACCGCAGGATGGCCGCCCGCATGGCCGTCGACGGCATCCCCGTGGACTACGACGAGATGCTGGCGCGTTTCGGCCCGGTGATCGGGCGGCCCAACTTCGGCCAGGTCCTGGTGGATCTGGGCCGCGCCCGGAGCGTCCAGGACGCCTTCGACCGCTTCATCGAGAAGGGCCAGCCCTACTATCTGCCCCGGAAGATGCTCTCCATCGAGCGCTCCGTGGAAGTGATCCGGGAGGCCGGCGGCGTGCCGGTCCTGGCCCACCCCTACCAGTACCAGCTGGAGGACAGCGCCCTGCGGCAGCTGATCGAGCACTGCATGGACCACGGCCTGATGGGTCTGGAATGCCGCTATTCCCGCTACAACGAGGAGCAGAGCCAGGCCCTGCTGGCGCTGGCGAAAGAATACGGCCTGGTCCCCACCGGCGGCAGCGACTTCCACGGCAGCAACAAGCCCGATCTGTCTCTGGGGACCGGCACCGGGCAGCTCGCCGTCCCCGACAGCTGGCTGGAGGGCCTGCGGGCCATAGCGCCTTCCACAAAAAAGCGCAGTTAGATCTGGGCATCTCGCTGAAAATGCGCCCTCCCTGTCACCAGAGCCCCTCCGATCGCGTTC
Organism: Oscillospiraceae bacterium; assembly: GCA_017550765.1. Next base: position 990 of record JAFZOC010000312.1, on the reverse strand, counting down.
TTATAGTTGGAACGACTGGATGCGAAGGAGGTCTGTCCATGAAGCTGGAGCGCCTGGTGCTGGCGGGGATCGTACTGTCCATCGCCGTGATGCTGCTCTGCTGCGTGCTGCTGTATCTGCGGCAGCCCAGCCAGGAGCCCGTCTCCTATGCCGCTACGATCATCCCTTTCTCCTGACCGCCATGCCCAAAAGTGACAAGATCCACACCTCCCCCTGCGTATACTGTTGCGCAGAGGGAGGTGTGGTCTGTTATGAAGAAGATCTGTCTGATCCTGACGGTGCTGGCGATGTGGGGCTGCCTGTCCACCTTCGCCAAGGCGGAGGAGCCTCCGGAGCCGGACTGGCTGGCGCTGATGACGGAGGCCGCGGTGGCGGGCGACCGGGAGGCGGGCATCGAGGCCGCAGCCGGCTGGAACGCCGATGAGAGCCGGACGTCCCTGGACTGGGACCAGCTGTTCCTGCTGGCGAAGCTCATCAACTGGGAGGCCGGCAGCGACTGGCTGCCGGACGAGCTGCGCCTGAGCGTAGGCGAGGTGGTCCTCAACCGCGTGGCCTCTCCCGAGTTCCCGGACACGCTGGAGGCGGTGGTCTACCAGGACAGCCAGTTCAGCGGCGTAGACTGCCCCGCCTTCCGGGACTATTACATCCCGTCCCGCCCCTGCGTGGAGGCCGCGCTGCGCCTCCTGCTGGGAGAGCGGATGCTCCGGCCCACGGTGGTCTTCACGGGGCATCAGCCCCAGGGCAAGATCCACTCCATGTTCATGGATCTGCACTTTGGCCGGATCTATTTCTGCGAGAGCCACTACCCGGAGCTGTACGGGACGGAGCCGGAGGCGGACGAGACAGCGCCGCCGGCAGATCCGCAGGCGGCTGACGGACGCAACGAAAAAGACGCCCCCTGAACGGGGGCGTCTCAGCTCGTCAAAAAAGTCCCCTCGGGGACTTTTTTGACCGCGCTTCCCCGCCGAGCATTTTGGCCGAACACAAAAT
>JAFZOC010000311.1 GCA_017550765.1 Oscillospiraceae bacterium | reverse complement strand
GGCGGAGACCCTGGAGACGGCCCTGACGAAGATCTGCGGGCATCCGGTGAAGACCGTGGGCTGCGGCCGCACCTACGCCGGGGTCCACGCGCTGCGCTACTGCGCCAACTTCCGCACGGACTGCCGCATCCCCATCGACCGCTTCCCCCTGGCGGTGAACTCCCGGCTCCCGGGGGACATCGCCGTCTCCGCCGCCGTGGAGGCGGAGGAGGGCTTCAACGCCATCGGCTCCTGCATAAAAAAGCAATACGTCTATAAAATATGGAACAGCCCCATCCGGGATCCGTTCCTGGAGAAGCGGGTCTGCTTCTATCCCCAGCGGCTGGACCTGGAGCAGATGCAGGCGGCGGCCCGGGCTTTCGAGGGCACCCACGATTTCCGTGCCGTGCGCAGTGTCGGGACCGAGACGAAGACCACCGTCCGCACGGTCCACTGGTGCCGCGTGGAGAAGAGCGGCGACCTGATCCAGATCGCCATCTGCGCCGACGGCTTCCTGTACAACATGTGCCGGGCCATGGTGGGCACCATGGTCTACGCCTCTTACGGCAAGCTCCGCCCCGAGGAGATCCCCGCGCTGCTGGAGAAGGGGGACCGGCGCCTCACCGGGCCCACCATGCCGCCCCAGGGCCTGTATCTCGACCGGCTCTGGTACGACGGGCCCGTGGGCGAGATGATGGCGGAGCCCTGAGCTCCCGCGCGCCTGGGCCCTGTGCTTTATTTGTTCACAATTGGATGCTATACTGACCGTGGAGAAGAACGGTCAGGGATCGATACGAAGGATGAGGGACTATGATACGAGTGATACTTGACATCCTGCTGCTGGTGATCGTGGCGCTGTGTACCTGGACGGGATACAAGCGGGGCCTGATCGGCGGCGTCGCGGGGATCCTGGCGGTGCTGATCGCGCTCTTCGGCGGCAGCCTCCTGTCTTCCGCCTACTCCCATGAGGTGGTGCCCGCACTGGAGCCCTTCGTGGACGGCTACATCGACTCCCAGAACATCCGGGACGACGTGCTGGAGACCCTGGGCTACGGCAGCTCCGACCTGTCCCTGGAGGACATCCTGGCCCGGGACAGCTCCCTGCGCTACGACTACGCGGTGGAGTGCATGAAGATCGTGGGCCTGTATCAGGACCGGGCGGAGGAGCAGGCGCGCAAAGCCGTGGACTACGCCGACCGCAACGGCGGCGGCATGACGGAGGCGGTGGTGGCGACGCTCTGCGATACGGTCACCTTCGTGGCCGGACTGACGATCGCCTTCCTGCTGATCCTGATCCTGCTGGTGGCGATCGGCAACATCGGCAACCTCTCCTTCCGCCTGCCCAACATGGAACTGCTGGATGAGATCGGCGGCGCGGTGCTGGGCTTCGTGAAGGGCTTCCTGTACTGCATCCTGCTCTGCTGGCTGCTGAGCTTCATGGGGATCGCGATCGGCAAGGAGACGCTGGAGCACACGACCCTGGCGCAGTTCTTCCTGCAGATCAAGTTCCTGACGAGCGGTCTGGTCTGACCGGGCTCCGACCGCGGCGCAGGGGCTCCGCCCCGCATCTCATCCCCACGCGGACAGCGCCCGGTCGAATGAGCGACATCCCAAGGAGGGAAAGACATGAGACCTACGATGTGTTCCCGCTGCGGCAAGAACGTAGCGGTCATCTTCATCACCAAGATAGAAGGGGACCAGACCAAGAACGAAGGTCTGTGCCTCAAGTGCGCCCGGGAGCTGCACATCAAGCCCGTGGACGACGTGATCGACCGGATGGGCATCTCCGACGAGGATCTGGAGGGCCTGGCGGGCGATATGACCACCGCCCTCAGCGGCGCGGAGGACGTCCCCGGCATCGACGACGAGGGCACGGGCGAGGACGACGGCAAGACCGCCACCTTCCCCTTCCTGAACCGGCTCTTCGGCGGCCCGGCGGCGCCGCCCCCGCCGCCGCGGGAAGACCGGCCCGGCCAGGGCACGTCCCAGGGGCAGAGACCGCCTCAGGGACAGGGGAGCGGATCGGGCCAGGGCGCCAAGTCCGGCGGACAGACCAAGCACAAGTTCCTGGACACCTACTGCATCGACCTGACCCAGCGGGCCTCCGACGGCAAACTGGACCGGATGGTCGGGCGCCAGGAAGAGCTGGAGCGGGTGATCCAGATCCTGAACCGCCGCCAGAAG
>JAFZOC010000310.1 GCA_017550765.1 Oscillospiraceae bacterium | reverse complement strand
TGCAGCCGCCGCAGGCGCCGGCCTCGCTGCCCGGATCGATGGGCAGCTGCCCTGTGACCAGCAGATCCGCCGCGGTGTCCGCGTCGCCGGAATAGCCCGCGATGGGCACGATGCCCATGCTCAGCAGCAGGGCCTTGGCCTCGCCGCCCATCTGGCCGCAGAGGACCGCGTCCACGCCCTGCTCCTTCATCAGCGCGGCCATGGCCTCATGGCCCTCGCGGTCGGAGGTGTCGATCAGGGTCTTGGTGCAGTCGTACACATATTCGCCGTATTCATAGAAGGCGAACTGGGGGCAGTGGCCGAAGTGGCCGTAGATCTCGCCCTTGTCGTAGGCGACGGCGACCTTCATAGCGCGACCTCCTTCTCGATCACATCGACCATGGGGGCGATCTCGTCCCCGGGCACGGACTCCACCTCGCCGGCGTCCACCATCGTGGCGATCACCGGGTCGATGGGGAGCTTTGCCGTGTGGGCGATGCCGAAGCGCTCGGCCACCTGCTCCACCTTGCTGTCGCCGAAGATCTCATGCCGCGCGCCGCAGTCCGGGCACTGGAAATAGCTCATGTTCTCCACGATGCCCAGCACGGGGATCTTCATCATCTCCGCCATGTTCACGGCCTTCGCCACGATCATGCTCACCAGGTCCTGGGGCGTGGTGACGATGACGAGGCCGTCGATCGGCAGAGACTGGAACACGGTCAGGGGCACGTCGCCGGTGCCGGGAGGCATATCCACGAACATGTAGTCCACATCCTGCCACAGCACGTCCGTCCAGAACTGGGTGACCGCGCCGGCGATGACCGGACCGCGCCAGACCACGGGGGCGGTGTCGTCCTCCAGGATGAGGTTGATCGACATGATCTGCATGCCGGAGGGCGTGGTGACCGGGATGATGAACTCATCGGTCCCGGTGGCCTTCTCGGTGATGCCGAAGGACTTGGGGATGGACGGGCCGGTGATGTCGGCGTCCAGCACGGCGCAGCGGTGGCCGCGGCGCTGCATCTCGGAAGCCAGCAGGCTCGTCACCAGGGACTTGCCGACGCCGCCTTTGCCGGAGATCACCGCGATGACCTTCTTGACGCTGGAATAGGGGTTCAGCTCCTTGCGGAAGCTCTGGGGAGCGTTGCGAGAGGGGCAGTTCTCGCCGCAGCTGGAGCAGTCGTGGGTGCATTCGCTCATATCTACGTTCCTTTCAGCTCGTGTTGATGCGCCGCCGGGCGGCGCCCTTCTATTATACTCAAAAAGCGCAGTCTGTCAAACCCTCCTTACCCGTTGTCAAACAGCCGTGGGCTGTGGTATAATATATCGATATGCGTGTGCCCGTTCGGGCTCCGCGTCCCAAGACCGGAAAGGAGGGCGACGGCATGGGCTTCGCGCCGACGATGATGATCCTGTCCAGAGCGATGCTGATCCTGCTGTCGCTGCTGGTGATCGGGCGCTGTCTGCGCTCCCTGCTGCGGGAACGCTATGAGCCGGAGATCTGGGCCTATCTGCGTCTGGGCCAGGAGACCTTCCCGGTCCATCACTGGGAGAACGTCCTGGGCCGCTCCCGCGGGGCGGACATCCGGGTACAGCGCCGCGGCGTGAGCCGCAGCCACGCGGTGCTCCGCCGGGACGACCGGGGCATCTGGACCGTTTACGACCTCTATTCCAGGGGCGGCGTCTGGGTCGGCCAGGACAAGGTAGGCCCCAACGGGCTGCGGGTGCCGGACGGCGGCGTGATCGACCTGGCCGGCAACAAGCTCCGCTTCCGGGATACCGACTGCGCCAAGCGCGAGCGCCTGGAGGCCGCCCGGACCTCCGTCGGCCGCCGGGTCTCCCCCGTGGTGACGCTCCTGGAGCTGAGCGCTTTCCAGCTCTTCCTGCTGCTGCAGCACGCGATCTCGGCCTCGGCGGAAGACCTGCCCGTGATCGCGCGGAGCTTCGTGCTGCTGATCGTGGTGGAATGGAGCGTCTTCACGGCCATGCGGGTCATCGGCCGCAGCGGCTTCGAGGTGGAGACCCTGGCCTTCTATCTCACCAGCCTGGGCTTCTCGGTGGCCGCCTCCTCCACCCCCGGCGACATGTACAAGCAGATCCTGCTGACCATCGCGGCCATCGCGCTGTTCCTGCTCAACGGCTGGTGGCTGCGGGACCTGCGGCGCACTGAGATCATGCGCATCCCCATCGCCATCGCGGCGATCGGCCTGCTGGCCGTGAACGTGGTGTTCAGCGAGGCCGTCCTGGGCGCCAAGAACTGGCTGGAGATCGGCGGCTTCTCCTTCCAGCCCTCGGAACTGGTGAAGGTGGCCTTCGTCTATGTGGGGGCCGCCACCCTGGACCGGCTCTATCGAAAAGGAGAGCTCTTCTCCTTCATCGCCTTCTCCGCGGTCTGCGTCGTCGCCCTGGCCCTGATCGGCGACTTCGGCACGGCGCTCATCTTCTTCGTGACCTTCCTGGTGGTGGCCTTCCTCCGCTCCGGCTCCATCGCCACGGTCTTCCTGGCCGTGTCCGGCGCCGCCATGGCGGGGATCCTGGCCGTCAGCGTCAAGCCCTACATCGCCCAGCGCTTCGCCTCCTGGGGCCATGTGTGGGAGGACATCTACGGGCCCGGCTATCAGCAGACCCGCGCCATGTCCGCGGCCGCCTCCGGCGGGCTCTTCGGCAAGGGCGCCGGGGCCGGCTGGATCAAGGATGTATTCGCCGCCAACACCGACATGGTCTTTGCCATGGTCTGTGAGGAGCTGGGGCTGATCGTGGCCCTGTGCATGGTGCTGGCGGTGCTGGCGCTGGCCTTCTTTGCTGTGCGCAGCGCCCGCCACGCCCGCTCCTCCTATTATTCGATCGCCGCCTGTGCCGCCATGAGCCTGCTGCTCACCCAGCTGGCCCTGAACGTGTTCGGCACCGTGGACATCCTCCCCTTCACCGGCGTCACCTTCCCCTTCGTGTCCCGAGGCGGCAGCTCGCTGCTGGCCTGCTGGATGCTGATGGCCTTCATCAAGGGCGCGGACAACCGCCGGGGCGCCAGCTTCGCCGTCCGGCCGGGCGAGCGGATGCGGGGCGTCACGGACGAGGATGCAGATGAGGAGGACGAGGCATGAAAAAGATCACCCGCCGGGCCTTCACGGTGCTCCTGCTGGCGCTGCTGATCGTCGCAGGGCTCGCCGGCTATGTGCTGCGCTATTCCGAGCACGGCCGGGACTGGGCGCTCTCCTTCTCCCGGGCCAACTCCGGCTCCACCGGCGCGATCCTGGACCGGAACGGTCTCGTTCTGGCCTCCTTCACCCCCACGCGCAACGGCTTCGCGGACGACGCGCGGATCCGCATCGCCAACTACCACGTCACCGGCGACTTCTGGGACCGCACCGGCACCGGCCTCCTGACCAGCTATTGGAAGGACCTGCAGGGCTTCTCTCCCATCACCGGCACCACCGTCGCCGCCAACACCACGCTGCAGCTGAACGTGGACGCGGAACTCGACGCCAGGGCCTTCGCCGCCCTGGACGGACAAAAAGGCGCGGTGCTGATGTGCAACTACCGCACCGGAGAGCTGCTGATCCTGGTCTCCTCCCCCGCGGTGGACCCCGCCGACCCCAACGCGGTCCCGGAGGACGGGGCCTATGTGAACAGGGCCCTCTCCGCCGCCTTCGTCCCCGGCTCGGTGTTCAAGCTGGTCACCGCCGCCGCGGCGATCGAGAACATCCCCGATATCGAGGATCGCTCTTTCTACTGCGAAGGCGCGATCACCATCGCCGGCGTGGACATCATCTGTTCCGACTGCCACTACACCCAGACCTTCGAGCAGGCCCTCTCCAACTCCTGCAACGTGGCCTTCGCCAAGATCGCGATCATGCTCGGGCAGGATACCCTGGCCCGCTATGTGCGCCAGTTCGGCTTCCTGGACCGCCAGGAGCTGGACGGCATCCCCACCGCCGCCGGCAACTTCCCGCTGGAGTTCGTGGGCGACCCGGAGCTGGGCTGGGCCGGGATCGGACAGTCCACCGATCTCGTCTGCCCCTACGCCCTGCTGCGTTTCGTCTCCGCCGTGGCCAACGACGGCATCCTCTGCGAGCCCAAACTGATCGACGACGGGGAGGAGACGGTCCTCTCCCGCTACATGTCCGCCGAGACCGCCGCGCAGCTGCAGCAGATGATGCGCTATAACGTCGTGCACCACTACGAGGGGGACGTGAACTTCCCGGGCCTGCCGCTCTGCGCCAAGACCGGCACCGCCGAACTGGGCGACGGCACCAGCCACGCCTGGTTCACCGGCTTCCTCCTGGACGACGAGCATCCTTACGCCTTCGTCGTCTTCGTGGAACAGGGCGGCGGCGGGCTCACTGTCGCCGGTGCGGCCGCCAACAAGATCCTGCAGTTCGCCATCCACTGGTGAGCGGCCCGGGGCAGGCCGCCTCCCGCGGTCCGTTCTCCGCTCCCTGCGGTCCGCTCCCCTCCCTACGAGCTCCCCGTCCCGCTCCCCGCAGGGCCGCGGCGCCCTTCTCCCGCCGCCGAGAAAATCTATCAAGGAGCCTGCCATGGCTGAGATCCAAGTATCCGGTCTCGTCAAGTCCTTCGAGATCGGCAAGAACATACTGGACGATCTGTCCTTTACCGTCGACCCCGGCGAGCGCGTCGGCATCCTGGGTCACAACGGATGCGGGAAGACCACGCTCTTCCGCATCCTCACAGGCGAACTGGACCGGGACGAGGGCCAGGTGTCCGTCACGCCCGGCAAGCGCATCGGCCTCATCTCCCAGATCCCCGTGTTCCCCGAGGACTGGACCACCGAGGACGTGCTCCGCTCCGCCCAGCAGCGGCTCATGGATATGAGCACGCGCATGGACGAGCTCACGCTGCTGATGGAGCAGGACAGCTCCCCCGCGCTGCTGCGGGAATACGACCGTCTCTCCGACGACTTCCGCCGCCTGGGCGGCTATCAGATGGAGGTGGACCGGGACCGGGTGGCCAACGGCCTGCGGATCCCCGCCGCCCAGCGCAGCCAGCTCTTCTCCAGCCTCTCCGGCGGTGAGAAGACCCGCGCGAACCTGGCCCGTCTCATCCTGGAAGACACCGACATCCTTCTGCTGGACGAGCCCACCAATCACCTGGACCTGCAGGCCACCGAGTGGCTGGAGGACTACATCCTCCACTTCAAGGGCACGGTCCTGGCCATCAGCCACGACCGCTGGTTCCTGGACAAGGTCGTCCAGCGCTGCATCGAGATTCAGGACGGCAAGGCCGAGTTCTACAGCGGGAACTACAGCTTCTACGTGGCCGAGCGGCAGAAGCGCTTCGAAGAGAAGCTCAAGCGCTACGAGCGGGACCAGGCCAAGGTCGAACAGCTGACCCGGGCCGCCGAGCAGATGCACCTCTGGGCCTTTATGGGCGCGGACAAGCTCCACAAGCGGGCCTTCGCCATGGAGAAGCGCATCGAGAAGCTGCAGCAGAGCGAGAAGCCCAAGACGGAGCGCAAGCTCTCCGTCCGCTTCAAAGAGCGCGAGTTCGAGGGCGATGAGGTCCTGGTGATCGAGGACCTGGCCAAACGCTACGGCGAGAAGCAGCTCTTCCGGGGGCTCTCCCTCAGCGTCACCGGCGGGG
>JAFZOC010000309.1 GCA_017550765.1 Oscillospiraceae bacterium | reverse complement strand
CCCCCGCACCGCGCTCACAGGTCCGTCCGGCAGGGGAAGCCGCGCTCCCGGGCGTAGTGCGCCACGGGGCTGTCCGCAGGCGTGACGATCGTCAGACGCCCGCAGCCCTCGAAAGCAAAGTAGCCGAACGCGATGACGCTGTCGGGGATCTGGATCTGACGGAGCTGTGTGCAGCGATCGAAGACATCATCCCGGATCTCGCGCAGCCCCGCGCCCAGCCGGACCTGCTCCAGGCCCGTGCATCCGCTGAAGGCTCTTATTTCCAGCGAGACGACGCTGTCGGGCAGCTCCACCGTCTTCAGGCGCACGCAGCCATAGAACGCCTTGTAGTCGATGCTCTGGAGGCCTTCGGGCAGCTGTATCTCCTCCAGTTCCTCGCACGAGCAGAAGGCCCTGTCGCCGATGGTCTTCAGGCCAGGCTGCAGCCGTACCGCAGACAGCTTCTTGCAAAAGGAGAACGTATTGGGGGCGATCTCCGGGATCGTTCCCGGGATCTCCACCGTCTGCAGGCTCCCGCAAAGGCCGAAAGCGCCCTCCCCCAGTACCCGCACGCTCGCCGGGAGCCGGATCTCCCGCAGGGCGTGGCGACCGGAAAAGGCGTAACGGTCGATGGAGGTGAGGCTCTCGGGCAGGCGGATCGTCTCCAGCTTCTGGCAGTTCTGGAAGGCGCCGTATCCGATCTTCTCGACTTCCTCCGGGACCGTGAGCGTCACGGCGTGCTGCTGTAGTACAGCAGCACGCCGTCTTGGATCAGCATCTGTTCGTCCATGGGCTCTCCTCCTGTCATGTTTTGATGTCTTTGTCGTGTCTGTTTCGGTCTCGTCTCTTTGTCGTGTCTGTTTCGGTCTCGTCTCTGTGTCGGTGTCTGTTTCGGTCTCGTCTCTGTGTCGGTGCCTGTTTCGGTACCGTCTCTGTGTCGGTGCCTGTGTCTGTGCCGTCTCTGTGTCGTCTCTGTGCCTGTTTCGGTGTCGGTATCGTCTTTCAGCAGAGCGGCAGCTCCGCCGTCACGGTCAGAGACGCGCCGTCCTCGGAGCGGGCATGGATCCGGCCGCGATGCGCCTCCGTCACGGCCTTCGCGATCGCCAGGCCCAGACCGAGGCCGCCGGACTCCGAGCTGCGGGAGCGGTCCTCCCGGGCGAAGCGCTCGAAGAGCCGGTCCGCGTCCCCGCGCTCCCGGGGCGGCGTGCTGTTGCGGACGATGAGCCGGGCGTTCCTGCCGGCCCGGGCCAGCTCCAGCTCCACCGTCCCGCCCTCCGTGGAATACTTCATGGCGTTGTCCAGCAGGATGGAGACCAGCTTCCCCAGGGCCTTCGGGTCGCCGACCACGCGCAGGTCCGGCGCCACGGCGGCGGAGAAGCGCTTGCCCTTCGCGCGCGCGAGGGACTGGAAGGACAGCGCCGTCTCATCCACGAGCTCGGAGAGGGAGAGCTCCTCCGTCTGCAGCGCGGCGTTCTCCTCCTCCATCCTGGACAGATAGACCAGATCCGCGGTGAGCGTGGCCAGCCGGTCCGTCTGCCTGTGGATGTCCCCGACCCACTCGTTCTCCTCCGCCAGCTCCGACTGCAGCACGTCCGCGTCGGCCCGGATGATGGCGATCGGCGTCTTCAGCTCGTGCCCCGCGTCCGTGATGAACTGTTTCTGCTTGGCATAGCTCTCCGCGATCGGGCGCACGATCCGGCCCGAGAACAGCAGCAGGAGCAGGAAGACCGCCAGCGTCCCGGCCAGGGCGATCCCGGTGCTGACGTACAGGAAGTCCCGGAAGGTGGCGAGCTCCCGCTGGCAGTTGAGGAAGAGCAGCATGGTCTCGCCGTCGCAGGCCGCCCGGCGATAGCGGTATCCGTCGGCGAAGCCCCGCTCCCGCCCGGATGCGTACACGCGCGCCGCCAGCGCGGCGGCCTCCTCCTCGGTCAGAGAGGCGAGGTTCTCCAGGTCGATCCGGCCCAGGCTGCCGTCCGCGGCAGCCCAGACGGTGAAATACCGGGACTGATAGGCCAGCTCCCCATAGCCGCCGCGGATGGGGCCGAAGGGGCCGTCCTCCCACTCCTCCGCCGGGGGCGGCTGCAGATCGGCGGGCCTGTCCTCCTCCCGGAACATCTGCCCGGGGAAGGACCCTCTGTTCTCGGCGAGGATCTGCAGCGTGCCGTCGGCGTCGGCGACGAGGCTGCGGTAGTTGAGCGCGTTGATCGCGCCGATCAGCACCGCCAGCACGAGGGACACCGCCATGATCGCCGCCGCGATGAACTTTTTCCGGAGCTTTCCGATCACGGGCGCACCTCCAGATAGTAGCCGGCGCCGCGCTGGGCCTTGATCTCGATGTCTGCCCCGATCCCCTTGAGCTTTTTGCGCAGGGTGGAGATGTACACCCACACGATGTTCAGGTCGGCCTCGCTGTCATAGCCCCAGATGCGGTCCATGAAGGTCTCGGTGGAGACGAGCTTCCTCGGGTGGCGCATCAGCATCTCCATCAGCTGGAACTCCTTGCCGGCGAGCTTGGTGCTGCCGCCCGGCCCGGCGAGGTCGTAGCTGGCGCAGTCCAGCGTGACGCTGCCGAAGGAGAGGGTCTTGTCCGCCTGGGCGGAGAGCCGGCGCGTCATCGCCCGGATCCGGGCCAGCAGCTCCTTCATATCGAAGGGCTTGGTCAGATAGTCGTTGGCGCCGCTGTCGAGGCCGGCGACCCGGTCGTCGATCTCGGCCCTGGCGGTGAGCAGCAGCACCGGCGTGCTGTCGCCGCGCGCCCGCATCCGGCGCAGCACCTCGAAGCCGTCCAGCTTCGGCATCATCACGTCCAGGATCGCGCCGTCGTAGTTCCCCGTCTCGAGATAGTCCAGCGCGCTCTCCCCGTCATGGACCACGTCGACGGCGTAGTTGTTCTTGACCAGGATCGCCGAAACGGCCCGGGCCAGAGATTTTTCATCTTCGGCATACAGAAGTCTCATGGGCTTCACCTCAACAAGAGAATAGCACAGCTGCCGGAAAAAATCATCTGTTTTGTTTCGCGCCGCCCGGCGGACCTATGGG
>JAFZOC010000308.1 GCA_017550765.1 Oscillospiraceae bacterium | reverse complement strand
CTCTTATGAACTTATCTGTAGGATACCAGACTTTTGCCATTCTGGGAAGTGGCAGAAGTTATGAACTTGCAGCAGGGGAAAGGGGCCCTTTTGTGGATAATCAACCAGAAAGGGCCCCTTTCCGCGCCATGTTATACCAACGTCGCGGCCATGACGGCCTTGATGGTGTGCATCCGGTTCTCCGCCTCGTCGAAGACGATGGAGGCGGGACTCTCAAAGACCTCGTCGGTGACCTCCATGGCGGTCAGACCGAACTTCTCGTGGATCTGCTGACCGATGGTGGTGTTGAGGTCGTGGAAGGCGGGCAGACAGTGGAGGAAGCGGCACTGGGGACCGGCCGCGTCCATGAGGGCCTGCGTCACCTGATAGGGCGACAGGTCGGCGATGCGCTCCTGCCAGACCTCGTCCGGCTCGCCCATGGAGACCCACACGTCCGTGTAGAGCACGTCCGCGCCCTGCACCGCCGTCATGGGATCGGTCTCGAAGGTCAGGCTCGCCCCGGTCTCGGCGGCGATAGCCCGGCAGGTCTCCACCAGCCTGGGATCGGGGAAGTACTTCTCCGGCGCGCAGGCCACGAAGTTCAGCCCCATCTTGGCGCAGCCCACCATGAGGGAGTTGCCCATGTTGTAGCGGGCGTCGCCCAGGTAGACCAGCTTCCGGCCCCGCAGGGAGCCGAAGTGCTCCCGGATGGTGAGGAAGTCCGCCAGGATCTGGGTGGGGTGGAACTCGTTGGTCAGGCCGTTCCAGACGGGGACGCCCGCGTATTTCGCCAGGGTCTCCACGATCTGCTGCCCGTAGCACCGGTACTCGATGCCGTCGAACATGCGGCCCAGGACCCGGGCGGTGTCCGCGATGGACTCCTTCTTGCCGATCTGGGACCCGGAGGGGTCCAGATAGACGGGGTGCATCCCCAGATCCGCCGCCGCCACCTCGAAGGAGCAGCGGGTGCGGGTGGAGGTCTTCTCAAAGATCAGGGCCACGTTCTTGCCCTCGCACAGACGATGGGGGATCCCGGCGTGCTTTTTGGCCTTCAGCTCCGCCGCCAGGTCCAGAAGGCCCTCGATCTGCGCGGGGCTCAGGTCCAGGAGCGTCAGGAAGCTCTTTCCGGTGAGATCAAGCATATTCCGCCGCCTCTCTGCACACGTCCTTGAGGACGGTGATGGCCTCCTCCAGCACATCCACAGGGATATTCAGCGCGGGCAGCAGGCGCACCTTGTTCTTGGCGGTCAGGCACAGCACGCCCCGCTCCATGCACGCGTTGACGATCTTGGCGGCGGGGGCGACGGTCAGGATGCCGATCATCAGGCCCAGACCCGAGACGCTCTCCACGCCGGGCGCGCCCTCAAGCTGGGAGAAGATGTAGTCACTCTTGGCACGCACGTCCGCCAGCAGCGCCTCGTCGATGCGGGAGAGGATACTCACCGCGCCGGCGCAGCAGACGGGATTGCCGCCGAAGGTGGAGCCGTGGTCGCCGGGCTGGAAGACGTCCTGGACCTTCTCGCCCAGCAGACACGCGCCCAGGGGCAGGCCGCCGCCGATGCCCTTGGCGGTGGAGACCACGTCGGGGGTGATGCCGTAGTGCATGTAGGAGTAGAGCTGGCCGGTGCGGCCGTTGCCCGTCTGCACCTCGTCCACCATGAGTAGGACGTCCTGCTTTTTGCAGAAGGCGGCGACCGCCTTCACATAGTCGGGATCCAGGCAGTTCAAGCCGCCCTCGCCCTGGACGCACTCGATGAGCACGCCCGCGGTCTTGTTCTCCAGGACGCAGATCTTCAGCGCCTCCAGATCGTTGGCCGGGGCATGGACGAAGCCGGGGGTCAGGGGCTGGAAGAGCTTGTGGAAGGCCTCCTGGCCGGTGGCGGCCCGGGTGGTGAGGGTGCGGCCGTGGAAGCTGTTCTCCAGCGTGACGATGGTGGAATACTCCTCGCCCTTGGTCTCGGCCGCGTGCTTCCGGGCGGCCTTGATGGCGCACTCGTTGGCCTCTGCGCCGGAGTTGCAGAAGAAGACCTTCTTCATCCCCGTTCGGCTGCACAGCAGCTCCGCCAGCTCCACGCAGGGCTCGGTGTAGTAGAGATTGGAGGCATGCTGCAGCTGCCCCAGCTGGGCGGTCACGGCGGCGAGCCACTGCTCGTCGGCAAAGCCGAAGGCGGTGACGCCGATGCCGGAGCCCATGTCGATGTAGCGCTTGCCCTCCGGGTCATAGGCCACGCTTCCCTTGCCGCGGACCAGCTCCACGGGGAAGCGATTGTAGGTGGACGCGATATAGGTCTTGTCCTTTTGTTTCAGATGTTCCATGAATTATCCTCCTTTGACCATGGTGCCGGCGCCCTCGTCGGTGAGCAGCTCCATCAGGATGGCATGGGGCACCCGGCCGTCCATGATGATGACGCGCTGCACGCCCCG
>JAFZOC010000307.1 GCA_017550765.1 Oscillospiraceae bacterium | reverse complement strand
CTCCACCGGGGCGGTCGCCTCCGCAGGCGCAGCGCCGTCAGGGGCCGCGGGCGCGGAACTCTCCGCGGGCGCGACGCCCTCCACAGGCGCATCCTCGACCACAGGCACAGCCGGCTCGACCGCCGGCGTATCCCCCGCTGCCGGGAGCGCCGGATCCTCCGGGGCGCCCGGGATCCTCGTCTCCTCGCTCATCCGCCGATCACCTCGCGGACGGTCTCCTTGCCGCCCTCCCGGTAGGTGTAGACGGTGAAGCCCTCATACCGGAGCTCGCCGTCCTCGCCGCTGCCCAGGCAGCTGGAGGCGTAGTTGCGCTCCAGCGGCTCGCCCAGGGCGGCGATCAGCTCTGTCACGTCCCGGTCCAGGAAGCTCCGGGCCTTCTCGATCCGCTGGGCGAGAGCGGGATCCGCCGTGGGCTCGGCAGCCTCAGCCGCAGGATCTGCGGCGGCGTGGAGCCCCGCGTCGGGCAGATAGGCGCCGGGATCGGGCTCGTCCGCCGGCGTCTCACCGGCGGGCTCCGCCGCGAACGCGTCGGCAGGAGCGGTCGCGGCAGCCGGGGCGGGCTCGACCGCGGGCGTGTCGTCAGACGCCTGCCCAGGGGCCGTCTTGCCGCAGGCGCACAGGGCCGCCAGCGTCAGCAGCGCCAGCAGCAGAGCGATCGTACGTTTCAGCATCATGGGTACCTCCATCGTCAGCCCTCCGGGCTCAAGATCAGGCGCGGGATATCGCGCTCGACGATCTCCAGGATCGCCGTGTCGTAGTCCCCTTCGGGGAGCGTGTAGTCGGAACTGCGGGAGAAGACGGCGCTCTCGAAGGCGTCTGCCAGGTAGGGATAGAGCGCGACGCCGAAGCTGTCCCGCCAGCAGTAGAGGCTGCCGACGCCCTCTCCGGCGGTGCGGATGGTGATGGCGTCGCCGCCCCGGGGCTCGTTCAGGTGGGTGAATCGCAGCGTCCCGCCGAAGAGCACAGCGGGCTCCGCCCCGGCGCCGGCGGGATAGAGCATCTCGTACAGGTCGCCCTTCCGGGGCTCCTCGCTCAAAACGAAGGGCCCGGCGGCGTAGCGGCTCTCCCGGCCCAGCGCGGCCAGCAGCCGGTCCGCGGCCATGGCCGCCCCCTCGGCGGTCCAGTGGCTGTCCGTGCGGTAGTAGGGCATGGGCAGATCGAAGAGGTCCACATAGCGCACGCCGTAGCGCTCCAGATAGGGCAGCAGCCGCCGGAGGGTGCCCTCCTCGTGGCGGGCGGGGAAGCGGTCTGGCATCTGTTCGGGCCAGAGGCTCGCCTTGTTCGGGGCCACGGTGAAGAGGAAGACGGCCCCGCGGCTCTCGGCCTCGGCCTGGATCTGGGCCAGATGCCTCGCGACGGACTCCAGCTCCTCGTCGGAGAGGGCCTCGCCGCAATGGTCCGGCAGGGTGGGGGCGTAGTAGAGCCAGCCCTCCCGGCCCAGGATCACCTGCTCCTCCACGGAGGAGCCCAAAAGGGAGGCGTTCAGCCGCGCCCAGAGGGTGACCAGTTCCTGGCGCAGTGCGAAGCGGTCGCCCAGAAAGTCCGCGCAGTCGTTCAGGAACGCGGCGTTGAGGCTCCCGTCGGCGCTCCGCAGGGCGGGAGCCGGGGCCAGACGCTCGTTGCCGGCGGCCTGCGCCGGGCCCAGGACGAAGATGCCCAGGCTCAGGCTCAGACAGAGGGCGAGACACAGCCCGATATAGAGTTTTGAGAGGCGGCTCTCCATGGCGTCCTCCCGTCTCCGGCCCGCTCCCAGGGCGGGCGCGCAGATCAGAACTGGAAGTAGAGGAAGGGGTGGTAGCCCCCGGCGGACAGGCTCAGGATCGAGAGTAGAAGCAGGGCGACGCTCCCGACGCGCAGAAGGTGGGGGGCCAGGGCCTCCGGCAGCAGCGCCTCCAGCTTTTCCCGCAGACCGCCCGCGAAGAGGACGGCCAGCGCGATCGTGGCGACGGCGGCCGGCTGCAGCAGGCGCAGCAGCTCCACCGTCCCGGCGGCGGTGGCGGTCCCGGCGAACATGGCCCGGAACATGGCCCAGGCGGCCGACAGGCTCTCAGCCCGGAAGAGGACGAAGAGCAGCGTCACCGCCAGGAGGGTCAAGATCCGGCCCAGGAGGCGGCCCAGCGCGCTCTTTTGCAGCTTTTCTACTGGGAGGGCCCGCTCCAGGTCGCAGAGGAGCCCGTGGCCCAGGCCCCAGAGCACGAAGGTCCAGTTGGCCCCGTGCCAAAGCCCGGTGCAGAAGAAGACCAGGAGCCGGTTCAGGGCGGCCCGGCCCTTGCCGCGGCGGTTGCCGCCCAGGGGGATGTAGAGGTATTCCCGGAACCAGGCCGACAGAGACACGTGCCAGCGCCGCCAGAACTCCCGCAGGGAGCCGGCGCCGTAGGGGTGCAGGAAGTTCTCCCGGATGGTGAAGCCGAACATGCGCCCCATGCCGATGGCCATGTCGCTGTAGCCGCTGAAATCGTAGTAGATCTGCAGCAGATAGCAGAGCGCCCCCAGCCAGGCCAGGCGCGGATCGCCCACGGCGCCGCCGAAGACGGCGTCGGCGATGCGCCCCACGCTGTCGGCGACGAGCAGCTTCTTCGCCAGGCCCCGGATGAAGCGGCGCAGGCCCTCCTCGGTCCGGAGCGGGTCCGTCTGCCGCGCGTCGATCTGGGGGGCGATGTCGTGGTATTTCACGATGGGCCCCGCGATCAGCTGGGGGAAGAAGGCCAGATAGAGCAGGAGCTTGCCCAGGTCCCGGGTGCCGCTGGCGGGATCCCGGTAGACGTCGATGACATAGCTCATGCCCTGGAAGGTGTAGAAGGAGATTCCGATCGGCAGCAGGATCCCCAGCGGCTCCCGACCCAGGATGCCCAGCACGAAGTCGGTGTACTTGAAGAGGCCCAGGATCGCCAGGTCCAGGACCACCGCCGCGGCCAGGACGGCCTTGCGGCCCCGACGGGCCCGCTGCAGCAGCAGGCCCGCGGCGTAGTTGATGCCGACGGAGAGCAGGAACAGGGGCAGGTAGCCCAGCTGCCCGAAAGCGTAGAAGACCAGGCTCGAGCCGGCCAGGAGGATGTTCTTGGCGCGGGTCCCGCGGCAGAGCCGCTCCAGCAGGAAGACCAGCGGCAGGAACGCGAAAAGGAAGATCGCCGAGCTGAAGACCACGGGCCATCCCCCCTTTCCGTCAACACCCCATTTTTCGAGCCCTAACAGACCATTTATATCATAGATGAAAGAAAAAAACAAGATATCCCGCCGCATCGCGGCGCAGTCCCGCCCTCGCCGCAACGGCGGGCGAGCATCCGGGACCTTCGGCCGCATCGACAAGGGCACCCGGCGCATCACGCGCCGGGTGCCCTTGTCTCAAAAATCAGGACTCAAAACGCAAAACTCAGACGGCGCCGGGCTTGGACAGCTCCCGGAACATGTTCTTCTTGTAGGCCTCCACGCCGGGCTGGTCGAAGGGGTCCGCGACCGGACATGTACGCCGAGATGGCGCAGGCCACGTGGCCTGGCCATCCCGAAAAAGAGCGCTCAGACGGCGCCGGGCTTGGACAGCTCCCGGAACATGTTCTTCTTGCAGG
>JAFZOC010000306.1 GCA_017550765.1 Oscillospiraceae bacterium | reverse complement strand
GTCCGCAGACCGATCTTGGTGCTCTCCACCCGGTCCATGGAACGGGCGATGCCGTTGGAGACGCGCACGGTGAGCAGATCGTCCTCCCGGGCGGCGAAGATGTGGACAGGTCGCTCCTTGTCCGCATATTTTTTGATGTTGGAGACCAGGTTGTCCAGCACCCGCTTGAGATAGAGCGGGTCGGTGTCCACCCGGCACTCCTCGTGCAGGTCTTCCCGGTCCACGATGAAGCCCGCGTCCGCCAGGTCGAACTGGGCTTCGCCCAGCAGCTGTTCCAGCAGCAGCCCCGCGTCCAGCTGCTCCCGCGACAGCTCCAGATCCGAGCGGCCGAAGACCAGGAAATACTTGAACAGCTCGTCCGTCAGGTCCTTGAGCTCCATGGCCTTGGCATAGGCGGAGGAGGCGAACTGGGCGCTGCGCGCCGGATCGGATCCGTCGGACTCGTTCAGCAGGCCCAGATAGCCGATCAGGGCGGTCATGGGCGTGCGGATGTCATGAGAGATGGCGGTGATGAGCTCGGAATTGGCCTCCCAGGCCCGCTTCTCGTTGCCCATGCGCTCGATGACGGAGCGGCGCATGCCGTCCACCTCCGCCGCCAGCTGGGACAGCTCGTCCTCGCCTTTGATGGTGATGGGGGCCTCCAGGTCGTCGTCGCCGATGGCGTCGGCCTCCCGGGAGAGGCGGATGACCCGCCGGGTCAGGCGGCGGACGTACCAGAGCAGGATGCTCAGGAAGGCCAGCGCGCCCAGGAGCAGCGCGATGTAGCGGTCCACGTTGTCCTCGCGGATGTAGCTGCTGTCCCGGATCGCGATGTGGTAGACCCCGTCGGAGAAGCGCAGAGGATAGAGCTTGCCGTACTCGCTGGCGTACTGCAGACGCCCGGCGTTGGGGCCGGAGACGTTGCCGGGGGCGTTGGGCAGGCCGGTCTTCTGCACCAGATCCTCGTCCCGGTAGACCAGGATCGTGGTGTAGGCGTCATTGCCGGGCCAGCGGGACAGGGCGGCCTCGTCGGTGCCGGCGACGTTGAAGGAGCGCACATACTTGGAGAACTCGGAATAGATCTCGGCCTGACGGGAGGCGACGGACTGGGGGCTCATGTAGATCTTCTCCAGAGCCAGGGTGGCCAGACCGTAGGTCGCGCTGTAGACGCCCAGCGCGCACAGCAGAGCCAGCAGGAACATGTACAGGAACTTGGCGTCCAGCGTGCGGGGCAGGCGGATGCGCCGCTTCTGCTCAGTCAATTTGATAGCCCCTTCCCCAGACCGTGCGGAGGATCTTGGGCTTGGACGGCTCCTCTTCGATCTTCCGGCGCACGTTCAGCACATGGACCATCACGGTATTGCCGGAGCCGGAGAGGAACTTCGCGCCCCACACGGCCTCATAGAGCTCCGCCGCGGTGACGATGCTGCCCCGTTTCTGGAGCAGGTATTCCAGGATGGCGTATTCCGTGTCGGTGAGGACGACGGGCTTGCCCTTGCTCTTGACGCTGCGGGTGGCCAGGTCCACCTCCAGGTCGTCGATGGTGAGGACGGTGGCGGGCTTGCCGCGGTATTCCTTATACCGGCGCAGGAGCGAACTGACCTTGGCCAGCAGTTCCCCCTGGGAGAAGGGCTTGGACAGGAAATCGTCGCCGCCGCTCTGATAGGCGGAGATGCGGTCCTGCTCGGCGGAGCGGGCCGTGAGGAAGAGCACCGGGGCAGTGGAGAACTTGCGCAGTTCGGCGCAGGTCCGGATGCCGTCCATGCCGGGCATCATCACGTCCAGCACCACCAGGTCGGTATCGGGGTTCTGGCGCATATACTCTACGGCGGCCTGTCCATCGGGGGCCTCCGCCACGAAATACTGCTCGCTCAGCAGCAGGCGGAGCACCTGGCGGATATCGGGGTCGTCGTCCACGATCAGGATACGGGAAGCGGATGACATACGATCACTCCTCTGGTCTTGTGTCTCTGGCGCTATTCTAGCACAGATTCGCCGGGAAGCAAAAGCATTTCCGGGAATTTAATAAATCTTAAGAGACGCTGCGGGGGCGTTATGCTATAATACGCCTCGAAAAGAACGCGAGAGGGGGAGAGCCCCGCTCGCATGGACAAGGAGGAAGCAATGAAAAAGAAACTGCGTTCGCTGCTGCTGGTCCTGCTGATGCTGGCCATGCTGCTGAGCCTGGCCGCCTGCGGGAACAAAGAGGATGGGAGCAGCGGGAAGAAAGAGGAAGACCGCCCCGAGATGGTCTATACCTCGAGCCTCAGCGCCGTCAAGTCGGATCTGCTGCCCAACGGCATCAGCCCCTATGTGTTCAATGAAGAGGGCTTCTACGGCCTGAGCTACGGCAAGATCGCCGAGGGCGAGATCCCCGAAGGCGTCGTGCCGGAGTACGAAGGACAGTACGACATCTACGGCTACAAGATCTATTTCGTGACCTACGACGGAGATGTGAGGGAGCTCACCGGCTATGTGCCCATGGAGGCGCCGGCCGACCCGGGCGACAAGACCCGCTTCTATTCCGGGTCCAGCCTGGAGGGCCTGTCCCAGGGCAACGACGGATCCCTGATCGCCGTGGAGAACTGCTACAGCGGCTGGTTCGACGGCACCGAGGCGGAGATGCTCTCCGACGACCCCGGCGTCTGGGACAAGTACCGCAGCTCCTCGGAGTACTATCTGCGCGTCCTGGACAGCAACGGCGCTGAGCGCAGCTGCGCGCGCATCCAGTTCGACGAAGAGAACAGCTGGCTCGACTTCGGGCGCAGCAAGATCGACGCGGAGGGGAACGTCTACGTGATCGGCGATCAGGACATCTACGTCTTTACGACGGACGG
>JAFZOC010000305.1 GCA_017550765.1 Oscillospiraceae bacterium | reverse complement strand
CGGCGAAGCGGCGGCGGCACAGGGGCGCCAGCGTGGCGATGGCGGCGTCCATATAGCCGGAGAGCATGGCCGTGTCGTAGGGGTCCTTCCCCGCGGACACGAAGTGGAACACGAAGCGCTCCACCTTCCAGGCCCGCCCGAACTTGCCCAGGGCCTTCAATGCGACCTGCAGCAGTTCCAGGATCTCGTCCCGGTCGAAGGGCAGCGAGCGTTTCTTCTTCTCTTTCGGCTCTTCTTCCTTCTCTTCCTTGGGCTCTTCTTTCTTCTTTTTCTTCTTTTTCTTCTTTGGCTTCTTTTCCTTCGGCTCCTTCTTCTCCTTCTTCTGTCGGGGGAAGAGTTGGATCTGCGCAGGGCCGACCTTGGCCGACAGGTGGAGCAGCCCGCTCTCATAGCCCAGATCCACGCCCACGGGGATGAGCAGGATCAGCAGGATGAGCGCCAGGATGACGCCGAGTATGATCCATCCGACCAATTCGCATCGCTCCTTGTCTTTTGTCGATCGCTCTTGCGGGAGAGGCCCGCTCCAAGTCTGCGGGCGTCGTTCTTCGGCGGCGGCGTCCGGCCGCCCCCGTTCATCCTTCGGTGACCTCGCTGATGCTGAGCTGCCCGTCGGGGGCGCGCTGCAGCTGTTCGATCGTATGCTGCAGCTCCTCCACGCCCTCGCTGGCGCTCATATCCGGCAGCGGCGGGAGCTGGGAGAGCTCCGAGATGCCCATGGTGCGCAGGAAGGCGTCCGTGGTGCGGAAGAGCGTCGGGCGGCCCGGGGCATCCAGGTGGCCGCAGGGCTCGATCAGGCCCCGTTCCGCCAGGGAGCCCACCGTGTAGGCGCTGTCCACGCCGCGGACCCGGTCGATATAGGCGCGGGTCACCGGCTGGAAGTAGGCCACGATGGCCAGAGCCTCCAGGGCGGAGGCGGAGAGCATGGGGGGCTTGCGCTGTTCCAGGGCTTTCACGATGAACGGCGCGTACCCCGGCGCGGAGCACATCTGCAGCTTGTCCCCCAGCCGGAGGATCCGCATGCCCCGTTCCTCGCGCTCATAGCGCTCCATGAGCTCCCGGGCGACGCGCTCCACTTCCTCTTCCTCAACGCTCAGCGCCAGAGACAGGCGGGCGATGGGGACGCACTCCCCCGCGGCGAACAGGATCGCCTCGATCGCGGCAGATAGTTCCATCGTTCTTACTCCTCGATCTTCTCCAGGATCTGCTCCGTCTCGCCGCCGGTGAAGGACAGGCGGTGGTCCTCCCCTTCCCGGTCGATGCGGACGCTGCCCATGCTGCACAGCTCCAGCACCGACAGGAACGTGGCCACCAGTTCCGAGCGGGAGGTACAGGTCCGATACAGCTCTCCCAGCAGGACGGGCCCGACGCGCAGACGTTCCAGGAGCTCTCTGCTCTTGCTGCGCACGCTGTAGAGCGGCCGCCGCGGGATCGCCCGGACGATCGCGTCGTCCTCCTCCGGGACCTTGATCCCCCGGGAGAAGACCGCGTACAGCGCGCGGAGCAGGTCCACGTTCTCATGCCGGTACTCGTAGGTCTTTCCGGCCCTGGGCAGGGGCTCCGGCGGCTTTTCCATATACAGCAGCCCGCGCTCCGAGGCCTTTTTCAGGGCCGGCAGGAGCTCGCGGACGGCGCCGAGACTGTCCTTGGCCTTCAGCTGCTCCAGGGACTGCATCAACGTCTCCAGCTCCGAGACTTCCTCTTCCGCAGTCAGCAGGGTCCGTGTCTTGATATACAGAAGATGGGCCGCCATCTGCACGAACTCGCTGGCGATCTCCAGATCCATGCGCTGCATCTCGTCCATCCAGGCCAGGTACTGGTCCAGGATCTCGGAGATCTTCAGTTCGCGGATCTGGATCTTGTTCTTTTCCAGGAGCATCAGGATCAGGCTCAGGGGCCCTTCAAAGTCCGTCAGCTCGTCTTTTTCGTGTACGATGCCCTCCAGGCGAAAACGCGGATCGTTCATCACGCGCCCCCGAACAGGCTCATGCCCAGGTCGAAGGCCCCTTCCGCCACCGGCCACATCCAGCCCATCACCCATGAGATGGCGGTGCTCAGGAAGCCGTTCAGCGCGCCGAACATCACCAGGGCGATCATCAGGATCGTGCCGTAGCGCTCATAGCGCATCAGGCCCATGTATGCCCGGTCCGGCAGCAGGGAGAAGAGCACTTTGGAGCCGTCCAGCGGCGGGATCGGGATCAGGTTGAAGATCGCCAGGACCAGGCTCAGCTCCGCGGTGTAGAAGAGCATCTTCAGCACATAGCTTCCCACGGCGCCCTGATACAGCAGCGGCGTCAGCAAGCCGTAGAGGAACAGGAAGATCGCCGCGATGAGCACGTTGCTCACCGGTCCGGCCAGAGCCGTCAGCGCCATGCCGCTCCTCGGATCGCGGAACTTGCGCATGTCCACCGGGACGGGCTTGGCATAGCCGAAGCGGAAGATCACCATCATCAGCAGGCCCATGGGATCCAGGTGCTTGAGGGGGTCCAGGGTCAGGCGGCCGGCTCTCTTGGCCGTATCGTCCCCCAGGGCGTAGGCCACGAGGCCGTGGCTCAGTTCATGGAGCGTGATGCAGATCAGCGCCGGGATCACACGCAGCAGGATGTCCCACAGTCCGCTCAGATCAAAGCCGTTCCAGATGTCACGCAGGATATCGATCGCCTTCACCCCCATAATATAGATATTTTACCAAAAAGATCTGTAAAATACAAGAGCGAGACGGAAAAACCGTCTCGCTCTTTCTGTGCTGTCGGATACTGCGGACCGTCCCGCCCCTTCACAGCCTGCAGCCGCCGGCCAGACGGCTCGGGACGCGGCCTGTGCTCAGCGGGCCGGCAGCGCCGCCGGGCGCCAGATCCGTGCCTGCAGCCGCCCCGGCTCAGAGCAGCGTCAGGATCTCCGCCAGCAGCGCCTGCCGCCCCTGGCCTTTCTCCGCGGAGAAGCCGATCAGCGGCACGCCCTCCGCCAGCTCCAGATCCTGCCGGATCCGGGCCATGTTGGGCTCGATCTCGCTCTTTTTCAGCTTGTCCAGCTTGTTGGCCACCACCGCCAGGCGGCAGCCGCTGTCCTTGAAGAACTTCGCCATGGTCAGGTCGTTCGCCGTCGGCGCGTGGCGGGCGTCCACGATCATCACGCCCAGGTCGAAAAGGCTCCTGTCGGCGAAGAAGGCCTCCATCAGCCTGCTCCAGCGCTCCCGCTCCGCCTCGGAGACCTTGGCGTAGCCGTAGCCCGGCAGGTCCACGAAATAGAGCTTCCCGTCGATGAGGAAGTAGTTCACATGGACGGTCTTCCCCGGCTCGGCGCTGACCCGGGCGAAGCTCTTCCGCTCCAGCAGCCGGTTGATCACCGAGGACTTGCCCACGTTGGACTTGCCCGCAAAGGCCACCTTCGGCACAGAGCTTCGGATGAACTGGCCCGGCGCCGCGGCGGACTTCACGAACTCCGCCTTCTGTACGTTCAGCGTCGCCATCTTCTCACACCCGGATCTGCTTTCTGCTCTCCGCGGCAGGCACCGGGGCCGGCAGCGGCATAGTCTCATGCAGCTCGCCCCGGAGCAGCGCCACGTCCAGCGCCGCGTCCACATTGTCCACGGGGACGAAGCGGAGCTGCCGGCGCACCTCCTGGTCGATCTCCTCCAGGTCCGGCTCGTTCTCCGCCGGCAGGATGACCGTCCTGACCCCCGCGCGGAGGGCAGCCATGGTCTTCTCCCGCAGGCCGCCGATGGGCAGCACCCGGCCCCGGAGGGTGATCTCGCCGGTCATGGCCACATCGCTGCGGACCGGGATCGACGTGAGGGCCGAGATCAGCGCGATGGTGACCGTGATGCCCGCCGAGGGACCGTCCTTGGGGACGGCGCCTTCTGGGAAGTGGATGTGGATGTCGTTGTCCTTGTAGAACTCCGCGTCCAGGCCCAGGACACCGGCGCGGCTGCGGATGTAGGTCATGGCCGCCCGGGCGGACTCCTTCATCACGTCCCCCAGGTTGCCTGTGAGCTCCAGCTTGCCGGAGCCCGGGACCACCGCCGCTTCCACGTCCAGGACCTCGCCGCCCACGGAGGTGTAGGCCAGGCCGCGGACCAGGCCCACGGCGCTGCGGGTGCGGCGCTCGTCGGGCTTGAACTTGGCCGGTCCCAGCAGGGCCTCCAGCTTCTCGGGCTTCACGTTCAGGCTTTTGAACTTCCCCTCGGCGATGCCGCTGGCCGCTTTGCGGCACACAGCCGCCAGCTCCCGCTCCAGCAGGCGCACGCCGGACTCCCGGGTGTAGCTGCGGACGATCTTGCGGATCGAGGCGTCGTCGATCTTCAGCTGGGTCGCTTTGAGCCCGTGCTTCTTCCTCTGCTTGGGGAGCAGATGGCGCTTGGCGATCTGCAGCTTCTCCTCATCGGTGTAGCTGGAGAGCTCGATCACTTCCATCCGGTCCAGCAGAGCACGGGGGATCGTGGCGACGGAGTTGGCCGTGGTGATGAAAAAGACGCCCGAGAGGTCGAAGGGCAGCTCCAGGAAGTGGTCCCGGAAGGTGGCGTTCTGCTCCGGGTCCAGCGCTTCCAGCAGGGCGGCGCTGGGGTCGCCCCGATAGTCGGAGCCCAGTTTGTCGATCTCGTCCAGCACCATCAGCGGGTCGCAGGTGCCGGCCTGCTGGATGCCGGTGATGATCCGGCCGGGCATGGAGCCGATGTACGTCTTGCGGTGGCCGCGGATCTCGGCCTCGTCATGGATGCCGCCCAGGCTCACCCGCACCAGCTTGCGCCCTGTGGCGTGGGCCACGCTCATGGCGATGCTGGTCTTGCCGGTGCCCGGGGGGCCCACCAGGCAGAGGAGCCCGCCCCGGATCTGCGGCGCGAGCTGCTTGACCGCCAGGTACTCCAGGATGCGCTCCTTGACCTTCTCCAGACCGTAGTGCTCCTCGTCCAGGATCTTGCGGGCCTTGGCGATGTCCACGGTCTCCTGGGTCTTCTTCCCCCAGGGCAGCTCCAGGCACACGTCCAGATAGCTCCGGATCACCGCCGCCTCCGCCGAACCGAAGGGCTGCTTCTGCAGCCGCCCCAGCTCTTTCTTCAGTTTCTCCCGGACTTCCTCCGGGGCGTCCAGAGCCGCGATGCGCTCCCGGATCTCCTCGAAGTCGTCCGCCAGGCCGTCCTCGCCCAGTTCGGACTGGATGACCTTCATCTCCTCCCGCAGGAAGTATTCCCGCTGGGCGCGGTCCATCTGTTCCCGGGTCTGGTCGTTCAGCTCCTTCTCGATGGTCATCACGCTCAGCTCTTTGTTGAGCATCCGCGACAGCAGCGCCAGGCGCTTGGCCGGGCCCGTCTCCTCCAGGAGCTGCTGTTTCTCTTCCACGCGGAGATGGACGTTCTGCGCGATGTAATCGGCCACGTGACCGGGATCCGTGGCGGCCAGCACGTTGAGGATCTGCTCCCCCGGGAGCTCCGGGTCCATCTGCAGATACTCCTGGAACAGGGATACGCAGCTGCGCATCAGGGCTTCCACCCGCTCCGCGCTGACCCGTTCCTCCCTGGCCTCCAGGGGACGCAGCGCCGCGGCGTAGCCCTTGGGATCGGTGGAGATCTCCAGCGCCTCCGCCCGATAGAGCCCTTCCACCATCACGCGGCAGATATTGCCCTGGGGCTGGCGCAGCTGCTGCCGGATGCGGCAGACCGTGCCCACCCGGAAGAGGTCCCGGGCCTCGGGCAGATCTACCGTCAGATCCCGCTGGGTCACCAGGAAGATCGTCTGATCCTGCTTGCCGGCCTGGGCCAGCGCGCCGATCGACGCCTGGCGCTCCACATCGAAGGTCAGGAGCATGCCGGGGAAGACGCTGAGGCCGCGCAGGGCCAGCAGCGGCAGCCACCGGAGCTCATTGTCTACTTTTTCGCTCATGGGTCGCTCCTTTCCGGAGAGCTCATTCCTCGTCCTGACGGATGACGGTCGGCGCCGCCTCGCCGCTGACACAGGCGGGGGTGATCACGACCTTGCGCACCGTCGGGTCGGAGGGGATGCGGAACATGATCTCGGTCATGATGCCCTCCATGACGCTGCGCAGGCCGCGGGCGCCGATCTTGCGTTCGATCGCCTTGTCGGCGATGGCCTCCAGGGCCTCCGGCTCATAGACCAGCTCCACGCCGTCGTAGCGCAGAAGGGCCTGATACTGCTTGGTCATGGCGTTCTTGGGCTCCACCAGGATGCGCACCAGGTCGTCCCTCGACAGAGAGTCCAGCGACGCCACCACGGGCAGACGGCCGATGAGCTCGGGGATGATGCCGAACTTCAGCAGG
>JAFZOC010000304.1 GCA_017550765.1 Oscillospiraceae bacterium | reverse complement strand
GGACGGTACGCTGACCATCACCCCGGGCATCACGGACAAGAACGACTCCAACGGCGTCCGTACCGGCGACAGCAGCAACAGCGCTCTGTATATCATCCTGATCGTCGCCTCCCTCCTCCTGCTCGGCACGATCGTCGCTTTCATCCTCCTCCAGCGGAAGAAGCGTCTA
This sequence comes from Oscillospiraceae bacterium, assembly GCA_017550765.1. Next base: position 2,076 of record JAFZOC010000304.1, on the reverse strand, counting down.
GGCTCCACCGCCGCTCATGGCCAGCCCAGCGACGTGTACTTCGAGAAAGACGAAGATCCTGAGGATCGGTAGACCAAGCGAGCGATACGCCGACCGATCCTGCGCGGTGTTCCCGCCGAGCGGGAACACCGCGCAGGAGAAGAGCTCAGCTGATACAGCAAAAAGCCCGGACGAAAGTCCGGGCATTTTCTTTCGCAGACCAGGCCCACCTGGCATCGGAGGACGGATGGAGAGCAGCTGGGCCGGAGGTCCGCAAAGCGGGCCGGCCGGGCCGGGCCGCAGCGCTTTCGCATCGGTCAGCCCTGGAGCTCCAGAGCCCCCTGTTCCACGCTCATCCGCACATCGGTGCGCAGGCCGGAGCCCTCGCCGTCCAGGGACCATCCAAAGGCCTCATAGGCATGGACCTGGAAGCTCTCGGAAACGATGATATCGACCGCGGTGGGATCGGGGATCCCCGTCAGGATGCTGTGGACGATCGGCTCCAGTTCCAAGACGGTCTTCGGCGCCCGGATGAGCGCCGCGGCAAGTTTCCCGTCGGCTGGGCCGATCTGTTCCTCCGGGAGCTCAAAGATCCCGGCCAGATGCCGGTCTGTACTGATGACGCCGAAGAGGAACTCCCCATCCCACGCGCTCCCATCCGCCTCGATCCGAAGCGGGAGCGGCTTGATCTTGGACAGGTCGCGCAGAGCGTCCACGATATACGCGCCATAGCCCAGCACGTTCTTCTGCTCCTGATCCGTGGAATACGCCATCCAGGTGAAGGCGCCGAAGAGAGCATGGTGGATGAAGGCCCGCTCCGCAAAGAGGCCCACATCATAGCATGTGCGCTCCCCTGCGGCGATCCGCATGGCCGCCTGGACCGCATCCAGCGGCAGGCCGCGGGAGGTCGCGATATCGTTCGTGCTCCCGCAGGGGATATAGCCCACAGGCACGCGGCTCTTCACGCGCATCAGCCCGCTCACGCATTCGTTCAGCGTGCCGTCTCCCCCGGCGCAGACCAGAAGATCGTAGTCCGACGCGAGAGCTGCGGCGATGCGCGCTCCCTCGCCGCGCTCGCCGGTGACAGCCGTAGTCACCAGATATCCCGCGTCCATGAGGATCCTGACGATCTGCGTCAGATCTTTTTGGACCGCCTTCCGTCCGGAGACCGGGTTCACGATCATCAGTGCTTTTTTTCCGGGGATCTCTTTCTTCCTGTCGTCCATGTGTACGCCTTTCGTTCCTGTGATCGTCGTCGGGCCTGCATCCCAAAAGGACGGCGGCAGGACGTGCTCCCGCCGCCATCTTCACAGATCGCAGTGCCTCAGTGCCTGGAGACCATCCCGCCTGACCGGGCTCAAAGCGCTCCGCCGCAGTATTCGCAGCATCCCATCCCGTCCGGGATGGTCGTGGCCCCGCAATGGGGGCAGGTGACCGCACGCTTTGGCTCAGCGGCCGTTTGATAGGGCGTCTGCTGCGGCATGCGCTGCTGCAGGAGGGCCATCTTGATCTCCTGGCCCATAGAGAAGTATTCATTGTACGCCGGGGACCAGGTCGCCCCGCCCAGCCCGCCGCTAAGAGCGCTGAGCACAGAGCCGGTCACCTGCTGTGCCAGACTGCCGCGGGCGCCGGCGGGCGTCATCTGACGCGGGCCTGCCTCACCGATCCTGCGCTGGCCGACCTCCACCGAAGTGGGTGAGAGGCGGAAGCGGATCTGATCGAAGAAGGGGTGGTCCACGCTGATGTCCATGAAGAAGTCGTAGTAGTACTCATAGCGCGGCGGGACGAAGCTGACCTGCTTCCCGTCCTTGTCCGCATGGCGCAGTTCTCTCCGGTGCTCCTGGATGTCCAGCTCGCAGCCCGTGACCTGGCTGAGCTCCAGCACGTCAGGGTTGGCAGCGAAGAGATCCTTCGCGGAGGTGACCATGAATCTCTGTGCCGCTTCGTCTATGAGGACCTTCGTGCCTTTTCCGAAGCTCCTGGTCGTATGGAAGGCGCGCACCGCTCCCAAGTTCTCTTCCCTGTATCTGAGCTGTCTGCGGATGTCCTCCACCGTGCTCTTGCGACGCTCGCTGAACCAGGGGGACAGCTTTGCGG